>JBHEMF010000420.1:0-500 GCA_046352665.1 Thermoplasmatota archaeon | reverse complement strand
GTGCCCGATTGCACCGCCGACGTGACGATGGGCAAGGATCTCGAGCTCGAGGTCGTCTATCGCTGTCGTTCGACCGGTGCGCTGAGCTTCGAGCCCGACGACCCGAAGGTCGCTGCGCACGTCCGGGATTTCGCCGGTGGCAAGGTCGAGCCGGTGAACGGCCTCGTCGAGGCGCGCTATCGCTACGACCTCGCGTCCTATGCCCGCGCCGTCAACAGCCCGGCGGCAGCGATCCTGCGCGGCGAGGGCGTGCTGGCGCCGCTGCCGGCGCCCTCGGTCGATACGGGTGCGGGGCTGGAGAGGCTGGCCAGCGTTCTCCAGAAGGCATCGACGAACTACGACATCGATCTCTTCCATCCCATCATGGCGCGCATCGAGGAGATCAGCGGATATCGATACGCGGGCCGCATGGATGACGATCTCGATACGGCGGTCCGCGTGCTTTGCGACCACGGGCGGGCAGCGACGTTTCTCATCAGCGACGGCGTCATCCCCTCCAA
>JBHEMF010000419.1:0-500 GCA_046352665.1 Thermoplasmatota archaeon | reverse complement strand
ATCGTGCAGGTGCGGGTGGCGAAGGTAGGCGTCGGGCACGGCGTTACGTTAGCCGCGTGTCCGGCGCGGCCAGTACCGCCGCCAGTCGTCATGCGTCAGCTGGGCCGGATCCAGGCCGGCGTCCCGGGCCGCGCGCTCGGCCGCCCGGACGTCCTCGGTGGTCGTGGCGGCCACGCCCCGCTCGAACATGAGCCGAGCGGCGGCGGCCACGATGCGGTCGCGGGTCGCCTGACCCTTGCGGGTCCACCCGGCCGCCCGCGGCGTTGCGTCACCGTCCAGGTCGCCACCCTCGAAGCCGGCCTCGCCGCCCAGGCCCCGGCCGAGCTGCTGGCACCCTTCGCCGCCGAGCAAACGGCACTGGCCGCCGCCGGCCTGCCCGAGGGGATCCCGACGCCCGGCACGCCGATGCCCGACGGGGAGCTGATCGACGTCCACGGCAAAGCAATCACCCTGGAGCAGGCCCGGGCCGGCGGGCCGGCGGTCGTCGTCTTCTACCGGGG
>JBHEMF010000418.1:0-501 GCA_046352665.1 Thermoplasmatota archaeon | reverse complement strand
ACCCTGCGTACCTCGTGCCTGCGCACAAGGCGTTCACGTTCATCGTCGGGGCGGGGTGGGACGCCGTCGGCGACGGCGGCACCTGGTGGGAGACGGCCCACCAGTACAAGACGATCGAGCCGCTCGCGGCCGCCGCGGCGGTGAGCGTCGTGCCGCTCGCGGCGCTGGCGCGGCCGCCCGCGGCCTCGGCCCGCGTGCCGCCGGTGGCCTTGGCCCGCGTGCCGCCCGGGGCCTTGGCGCGCGTGCCGCCGGCGGCCTTGGCGCGCGCATCACGCTTCAATTCATGCCGGTCGAGCACCCGCTGCTCCATCCATGGCACGCGCGCCGCCGAGTGGGCGGCGAAGCATTGGGGGTCGGCGGTGAGGAAGGGATCGGGGCGGCGGAGGAGCAGGACGCGCAGGCCCAGCTCGGGCGGCAGGCCGCGCAGCGTCTGGCTCACGCCGGGTGGGAGACCGCTCTGGCGCAGGGCGTCGGCGCCCCAGGTGCCGGGCTGCTCGAGCA
>JBHEMF010000417.1:0-501 GCA_046352665.1 Thermoplasmatota archaeon | reverse complement strand
ACCTGGTGCAGCATCCCGAGCAGATGCGGGCCGTCCGCGAGGACCACGGGCTCATCGGCGCGGCGTTCGCCGAGACGCTGCGCCACTCGCCGCCCGTACACATGATCATGCGCCAGCCCGCGGAGGACGTGGAGCTCTCCGGCGGTGTCGTCGAGGCCGGCAAGACGGTCACGTGCCTCATCGGGGCGGCCAACCGCGACCCCGCACGGTTCCCCGACCCCGACCGGCTCGACGTGACCCG
The DNA here is from genome assembly GCA_046352665.1 of Thermoplasmatota archaeon. Classification (GTDB taxonomy): domain Archaea; phylum Thermoplasmatota; class E2; order JACPAO01; family JAHFTW01; genus JAHFTW01. The sequence goes on along the minus strand of JBHEMF010000417.1, from coordinate 260 downwards.
GGAGGACGTCCGGCCCCTCACGTTCGGCGGCGGCGTCCACTACTGCCTCGGCGCCGCCCTGGCCCGGCTCGAGACCGAGATCGTCTTTCACCGGTTCATCGACCGGTTCGGAACCATCGAGCTCGTCGGCGACACCCCGATCGTCCAGCTCACCCGGCTGATCGACGATCTCGACATCGAGCTGTTCGCCAAGCTCGAGGCGTTTAACCCGGGCGGCAGCGTCAAGGACCGGATCGGCGTGGCGATGATCGATGCCGCCG
>JBHEMF010000416.1:0-501 GCA_046352665.1 Thermoplasmatota archaeon | reverse complement strand
GTGTAGGACTGCACCGTCGAGATGCCCATCTTCGACAACACCTTGAGGAGGCCCTTGCCGATCCCGGCCACCAGGTTGGCCGACGCCTCCTCGACGGTCATCCCCTTGAGCTCGCCCGACTCGATCATGTCCGGCAGCGACTCGAACAGCAGGTAGGGGTTCACGGCTGAAGCCCCGTACCCGAGAAGACAGGCCACGTGATGCACCTCGCGCGGTTCACCCGATTCGACCACGATGCCCGTCCGCAGCCGCGTGCCCCGCCGTACCAGATGGTGGTGCACCGCCGACACCGCCAGGAGCGACGGCACCGGCACCCGGTCGTGGCCGGTCGCCCGGTCCGACAGGATGACCACGGTGACACCGAGCCCGACAGCCGCCGCCGCCTCGGCACACAGCCGGTCGACGGCCCGCTCCAGACCCTCGGGCCCTTCGGCTATGGGCCAGGTGCAGTCGAGCGTCTCGGTGTCGAAGACGTAATGGTCGACGTGGCGCAGCTTGTGC
>JBHEMF010000415.1:0-502 GCA_046352665.1 Thermoplasmatota archaeon | reverse complement strand
GTGCGAAGCTCGAGGAGGCGATCCACGCCGCGGTCGCGCTCGAGCTCTTCCACAACGCGTTCCTCGTCCACGACGACATCGAGGACGAAAGCGACGCGCGCCGCGGCATGCCGACCCTACACGCGCTCCATGGCGTGCCGGTCGCGATCAACGTCGGCGACGCGCTCACGCTGCTCGGGGTCCGGGCGCTCGTCGACGCGCGCGACGTGCTCGTGGTCGCGCACGGCGAGCTCGGCGCGGCGGTCGGCTCGCTCCTCTCGCAGCGCGGTGTCGAGGTCGACGTCGTGGTGGTCGGCAACGGCTGGGAGCCGACAGGGTTGCCGGAGGGCGTGAAGACGCTCGCGCTGGAGGAGAACCTCGGCTTCGCGGGCGCCGCCGTACATGGGCTGCGGGCGGCGGACGGGGAGTGGGTCTTCTTCCTGAACAACGACGCCACGGTCGACGAGGACACGCTGTCCGAGCTGATGGCCGCCGCCGAGGCGGGCGGGGCCGATGTGGGGGC
>JBHEMF010000414.1:0-502 GCA_046352665.1 Thermoplasmatota archaeon | reverse complement strand
CGCCCACACGCTGATCGGCGAGCGGATCCTCAGCGCCGCCCCGGCGCTGGCGCGCGCGGCCCGGATCGTGCGCTGGAGCCATGAGCGCTTCGACGGCAACGGCTACCCGGACGGGCTGGCCGGCGCCGACATGGGCTGCGCCTGGCTGCTGCCCCGCATCGTCGGTGCCGGCCGGGCCACGGAGATCCTCATGCTCGGCGACAAGGTCACCGCCGACGACGCCCTGGCCTACGGCCTCGCCAACCGGGTGGTCGACAACGAGGCGCTGGCCGACGAGACGGCGGCGCTGGCCCGCCGGCTGGCCGACGGCCCGACGTTCGCCTTCTCCGCCACCAAGCTGCTCCTCACCCGGGAGGCCGACATGAGCCTCCAGGCCGGCATCGAGCTCGAGGCCTGGACGCAGGCCTACCTGATGCGCTCCGCCGACCACGCCGAGTTCTTCAAGGCGCAGGCCGAGAAGCGACCGCCCGCCTGGACCGGCCGGTGACGATGGGCGCCCACC
>JBHEMF010000413.1:0-502 GCA_046352665.1 Thermoplasmatota archaeon | reverse complement strand
GCCCTGGGCGATGAAGCAGATCTTTGCCGTCGTGCCGCCCATGTCGAAGGAGAGCACCTCGTCCTCGCCCGTGTCGCGCGCGATGCCGGCCATCTCCGCGATGTCGATGACCTTGAGCAGCGGGTTCGTGGGCGACTCGATCCACACGAGCTTCGTGCGCTTGCGCACCGCCTTGCGGACGGCACCGGGGTGGCGCATGTCCACCGGCGTGAGCTCGATCCCCGCGCGGTCGAACACCTTGGCGAACAGGCGATACGTCCCGCCATAGACGTCGTCGCCCATGACGACGTGGTCCCCGCTCTCGAGCAGGTGCGCGATGGCATCGGTCGCGGCCATGCCCGAGGAGAAGGCGAGGCCCCACGCGCCGCCCTCGAGCGCGGCGGCGATGGCTACCGCCGCCGCGCCGCCGCCCAGCGCCTTGACCGCGCCGGTGGTGAGCTGGCCGCGGGCCAGCGCGCGGAAGTGGCCGCGCAGGCCGCCGACCGAGCGGTCGCCCCAGCGG
>JBHEMF010000412.1:0-503 GCA_046352665.1 Thermoplasmatota archaeon | reverse complement strand
GTAATGCGCATCCGTCAATCCGGGCAGGACCGTCTCGCCTTTGAGGTCGACCACGCGCGTCGCCTTGCCTTCATACTTCTTCGCGTCCGCGTTCGAGCCGACGAAGATGATGCGACCCGCCTTGACGGCGACGGCCTCGGCGTGCGGCTGGCGCTCGGAGCCCAGCCGGCGCAGGTGCTGCGCGCCGTCGTGGCCCAGGGCGTGACGCTCGCCGCAGTCGGCGTCGTCGCGGGGGTGCTGCTCGCGGCCGCGCAGATGGCCGGGCTCGCGGCCATGACCGTCAGCGTCGCCACGGCGCTGCGCGGCCTTGTGGTGCGATAGCGCGCGGTTTAGGGTCGCTTCATGAGTGAGCTCGGCACCGTCCGGGTCGCCGCCGTGCAGGCGACCCCCGTGATCCTCGACGCCGCCGCGACGGTCGAGAAGGCAGCCGGGCTGATCGCGGACGCCGCCCAGGCGGGCGCGCGCCTGGTGGTCCTGCCGGAGACGTTCGTGCCGCTCTACCC
>JBHEMF010000411.1:0-503 GCA_046352665.1 Thermoplasmatota archaeon | reverse complement strand
CCACCATCTTGCGCGCCTTCGATTCCTGGATGAGCAGCTTGTAGCCGATCATGTCGTCGAGGACGCCGCGATACACGCGGTCGCGCTGATCGGCGGGCACCGGGCCGCCGGCGCGTCCCTCGAGGCCCTTCACGGCCGTTTCGAGCTCGGTGGCGTTAATCGCCTCGCCGTTGACGCGCAGCCAGTCGCCGATCTCCCGCAGCCGCGCCAGGGCGGGCGGGGGGATCTGCCCATCCGGCTGCGGGCCGACGTTCAGCAGCAGGTTCCCGCCCTTCGCGACCACGTCCACGAGGAGGTGCTCACCACCACCCGGCTGCCGTTCGCCGTCCAGTTCCTCGCCACCGAACTCAAGCACAGCGGCCTGCTCGCCAGCGGCTTCGCCAAGCTGCCGCACTACTTCACCGAGTTCCAGGCGTTCGTCATCCGGCAGGCGGAGGAGGAGAAGCGGAAGTTCCCGATGGCCACGGCCCTGCTCGCACTCGAGCGCGAGGCACTGTACAAGG
>JBHEMF010000410.1:0-504 GCA_046352665.1 Thermoplasmatota archaeon | reverse complement strand
CCATCATGACCACCGATTCCGTGCCCAAGGCCGCCCTGTTCATCGGCAGCGATGGCGATGGCCAGGAATTCACCATCGGTGGCATCGCGAAGGGCGCCGGCATGCTGGCTCCCGGACTGGCCACCATGCTGGTGGTGCTCACCACCGACGCCCTGGTGCAGCAGCCGGACCTGGACGCCGCGCTGCCGTCGCTCACCGGGAGGGAGCGCGCGCTGGCTCTCCTGGACCGCGGGGCCGTCGCCTTCGGCGCCGTCGCCACGTTGATCACGACTTGATCCGTCGCGGTGAGACCGGAGTTGTCGGTGACGGTGAGCGAGACAGTGAACGACCCGTCCGCGGCGTAGCTGTGCGTGCCCGTGGCATCGGTGCTTGTGGCGCCGTCGCCGAATTCCCAGGCATACGTCAGTGCATCGCCATCGGAGTCCGATGACGCGCTGCCGTCGAAGGAAATGATTCCTGTCTCGGTATCGTACGTCCCTCCCACCACTGCGACCGGCGCGTGAT
>JBHEMF010000409.1:0-504 GCA_046352665.1 Thermoplasmatota archaeon | reverse complement strand
GCCCACCTCCGTCTCCGAGGCCGTCAAGCTGCTTTCGAGGCTGGGCGATCGCGGCAAAGTCCTCGCCGGCGGCCACAGCCTCGTCCCGATCATGAAGCTCCGCCTCTCGCAGCCCGAGGTGCTGGTAGACATCGGCCGCATCGGCGAGCTGCGCTATGTGCGCGCCGACGGCGACCAGATCGCGCGCGACGCCGGCTGCGGGTTCGTCCGCTTCGACGTCGCCGACGAGGAGGCGACCGTCGCCGCGCTCGAGGACGCCGCCGCGCAGGCCGGCGGCGCGCTCGACGTCCTCCGCGGTCTCCACCTCCACCAGCCGGGCGCCGGCGGCCCGGACCGCGTGGTCGTAGCCATTGCGATGGGCCTTCTGCAGGACGACCTCGTTCTTCATGCCCTCCGTGTCGGGCAGGCGGCGGATCTTCTCCTTGTCGCTCCCGGCGACGCAGGCCGCCGTTCCCAGGAGGAGCGCCGACGCCGCGCCGGCCGTCACGAGCGCCGCCTCCCACC
>JBHEMF010000408.1:272-504 GCA_046352665.1 Thermoplasmatota archaeon | reverse complement strand
GAACATCCCCCGCCGCGGCTCCGCGTCGATCAGCTCGGCGCCGTCGCGGGCGAGCTCGGCCACTGCCGAGCCGACGTCGTCGACCTCGTAGGCGACGTGATGCATTCCGGGGCCGCGCTTGGCCAGGAACCGGCCCACGGGCGTGTCCTCGCCCAGCGCGGCGAGCAGCTCGACGCGGCCCGCGCCGACGCGGACGGAAGCCGCCTCGACGCCCTGCTCCTCGACCCGCGAG
>JBHEMF010000408.1:0-262 GCA_046352665.1 Thermoplasmatota archaeon | reverse complement strand
ACGTGGTGGATTCCGCGAGCCTCCACGCGGGCGATGCTAGCCGCTGGAGTCGCGGCGGAGCGGTGCGTCCGCCGCCGACCCGTTCACGGCCACGGCGCGCGGCACGCCGACCGTCTCGGAGGCGCTCGACTCCGGCTCGACGCTCGCGAAGAGCTCGAGCACCTCCTCACGCACGAGCGTCTCCTTCTCCAGCAGCGCGTTCGCGATCCGGTCGAGTGAGGCGCGGTGCTTGTGCAGGAGGCGGACCGCCTCAGCGTACGCC
>JBHEMF010000407.1:0-505 GCA_046352665.1 Thermoplasmatota archaeon | reverse complement strand
GTAGAGCAGCTCCTCGTACACACCGCTGATGAAGTCGCGCGGCGTGTCGTAGTACATGTTCATCTCCTCGATGATCACGCCCTTTTCGCGGTCGATCTCGCCGGGATCGAACTTGGAGTTGCGCAACATGTCGACGAGGACGTCCAGCGCCACGTCCCGGGATTCGGCGGCGCACTTGACGTAGTACCCGGTGTACTCCTTGCCGGTGAAGGCGTTGGACTCGCCGCCGATCGCGTCGATCTCCTCGCGGATGATCTGGACGATCTTCTGGTGGACCCGCCAGCCGAGCGGCAGGAACGTCCACAGCCCGGCGCCGACCTGTCGGATGAAGCCGCCGCGCACGAGGAGCTTGTGGCTCGCCGACTCCGCCTCGGCGGGCGCCTCGCGCAGGGTCGGGAGAAACAGGGTTGATGCCCGGGCGATCATGGTTGTCCGGGCAGACTACTGAAGCGGAATTTCCGAGGCTTCCGCCATCGCGAGCGCGGCCGGCTTCGCCATCTTGAGC
>JBHEMF010000406.1:0-506 GCA_046352665.1 Thermoplasmatota archaeon | reverse complement strand
GAACAGGGCGCTGGTGGCCAGGTCGCTGCGACTGCTCCTCGTGGCGTCCTTTGTGGCCGTGGTGTTTCCGCTGGTCGTTCACGTGCTGGGCAGCCTGATCCGGCCGCAGGGAGCCGCCCTGCTGCTGCCGTTCCTGGCCGCGGCGCTCGCCGTGGCCGCGCTGCCGCCGGTGTTGGTCGGCGCGGACCGGCTGCTCGCGCCGATCGCCGCCGGCGACGAGGTGACGATCGACTACAACTGCCCGCTCTGGTTCGAGCCGCAGGAATAGGGGGAGAAAATCGGCATTGCGCGGAGCCGAAGGGCGACGCGGCAATCTCGATTTGCGTATTCTGGCGGCGCGAGATTGCTTCGCTGCGCTCGCAATGACAGGACGGTTCAAATGATGGCAACGGCCCGATCTTCGAAATCCATCGACGTGCCGACCTTGCGGTAGTTTCTTGGGGATGGCGGCGAGATCGCGTTTATCGATGTGCGCGAGGAGGGGCAGCATGGCGACGGGCATCCGC
>JBHEMF010000405.1:0-506 GCA_046352665.1 Thermoplasmatota archaeon | reverse complement strand
CGTGGGTGGCGCGTGCGACTCCTTCTACAGCCATCAGTGCGTCGAAGGCGGCAGCTGCAAAAACGGCCAGTGCGTCGACGTGCCGCCGTTCGCCGACGGCGGGCAGCCGTGCGACCCGACGCGCATTCCGTCGTGCAAATCCGGATTCACGTGCAGCCGAACGTCGACGTGCGTTCCGGTGGCGGACGCGGGCGGCGAGGCCGACATGGCCCCCGGCGACGTCGTGACCCTCGACGGCAGCCGCAGCAGCGACCCCGACGGCGACGTCCTTGCGTTCCATTGGGAACAGTATCTCGTGGAGGGTGACACCGTGTTGGCATTGTCTGACGCCAACGTCGCGAAACCCACCTTCACGATGCCGGACTCGCCTGCGCCGGTGCGGTTCCGCCTCACGGTCTCCGACGGCAAGGCCGCAAGCCAGGACCTCGCGGTCGTCTTCGCCAAGCCCGCCGGCGCCGACGCCGTGCCGCGGTTCACCTTCGAAGTGGTGCCCGGCGCCGCCGGCG
>JBHEMF010000404.1:0-507 GCA_046352665.1 Thermoplasmatota archaeon | reverse complement strand
CGACGAGGCTCGCCGCCTCCAGCTTGCGGCGGAACAGATCGACCGGCAGGTACGGCGCCCAATCCATATGGGCCGGCTTGTAGCTGCTGCTGCCGATCTGCGCAAAGGCGGCGGCCTCGCCGTTGCCGCCGGCCCAGGCGTCGACCGCCTTGACCAGCCGGTCGAACGGCAGCTGGCTGCCGACCGTGACGAAGATCATCGGCCCGGGAGGATCGTCCCGACGTAGCGCCCGCCGAGCGAGCCGGTCCGATGCTCACCGACGAGCTCGCGAAGCTCGAGCGCCTGCAGCCCGTCTTCGAGGCGGTCGCGGCCGTCTAGGCGATCCCTCGACGTGTGTGCGGCGCGCGGGCCTACTTCTTCTCCATCTCCTTCAGCGCCTTCTCCTTCCACATCGCCGCGACGCGGCTCGGATACGGGCGCCCGTCGACCGCGGCTCTCGGGTCCGCGCGCTTGTCCGCGAACGCGACGACCTTCGCCCACTCGCCCTTCTCGAACCAGTACTTGCAC
>JBHEMF010000403.1:0-507 GCA_046352665.1 Thermoplasmatota archaeon | reverse complement strand
ATGCAGAGAGGCGGATCGCCGTTGCGCCCGCGCGCATCAGCGCCGCGCCGCAGACGACGCTCGTCAGCCAGGAGGGCGTCGAGGCTTGCCGCCTCCAGTCCGCCAAGGGTATTGCCGTCGTCCTGCTGAACTGGACCGACGTCCCGCTCTCCTCGCTGACCGTCACCATCCGCGGCGCTGAGCCACGCCTTCGCCGTCGGCATGGCGCACGGCGCGGAGGCCGGCCTTCGAAGGCAGCCGACAAATCACCGCCACGCGCGCCGAGCTCTTGCGACGCGCGCACCGCTTCGAAGACGCCGCCGACGCCTACGCGCGCGCGCCATCGGTCGTCGACAGCCTCAGCTACGCAGACGTCGACATCACGCGCACCCCGCTGCGCGACGTCTCGCTCGCCGCCCTGCTGCTGACGCGGCCGCTGCAGTACGTCGCGCCGCCCGCCGGCGGCTGGTGCTCGTTCCTGGCCTCGAAGGCGCTCAACTGCTCCAACGGCGTCGATCTCTCCAAGAC
>JBHEMF010000402.1:261-508 GCA_046352665.1 Thermoplasmatota archaeon | reverse complement strand
CCGCTGACTCTGGGGCAAGAGTTCTCGGGCTATGCGGCGCAGATCGAGGACTGCATCGCGCGGGTCGAAGGCGTCCAACCGCGCATAATGCGGCTGGCGCAGGGCGGCACCGCCGTCGGCACCGGTCTCAATGCGCCCAAAGGCTTCGCTGCGGAATTCGCCAAGGAAGCGGCGAAGCTCACTCAACTGCCCTTCACCTCGGCTCCAAACAAATTTGCGGAGCTCGCAGCTCACGATACGATGGTCG
>JBHEMF010000402.1:0-251 GCA_046352665.1 Thermoplasmatota archaeon | reverse complement strand
CCAACCCAGGCCGAGATGCTGACCATGGTCGCCGCTCAGGTTGCCGGCAATCATGTCGCGGTGACCATCGGCGGGATGCAGGGGCATTTGGAGCTGAACGTCTTCAAGCCGATGATCGGCGCCAATGTGATCCGCTCGATCAACCTGCTGTCGACCGGCATGGAGAGCTTCACCGAGCGGATGCTCGACGGCACCGAGCCTGACGAGCAGCGGATCGCCGAGTTGATGAACCGGTCGCTGATGCTGGTGAC
>JBHEMF010000401.1:0-508 GCA_046352665.1 Thermoplasmatota archaeon | reverse complement strand
CCTCGCCGGGCACCGGCAGCGGACCGCCGCCCACCAGGCCGGAGGCAGAGATCGTGTGGTGAGGGGCGCGGAAGGGCCGGCGCTGGACTAGCCCGTCGGCCTCGTAGAGCCCCGCGACGCTCTGGATCCGCGTGACCTCGATCGCCTCGGCGCGGGTGAGCGGCGGGAGGATCGACGGCAGCCGCCGCGCAAGCATCGTCTTGCCCGTGCCGGGCGATCCCGCGACGAGGTTCGCGTCGCCGGGGGCCCAGCCGCCGCCCAGCATCTGGTCGAGGCCGACGACACCCGTGGAGAGGCGGCCGGGCTCGGGGACGACCGGGTGGCGCTCGTCGTGGCGGGTCACTTCACCGCCTCCTGGGTCCTCTTTTTTAGTTCTTCCGCAATGAAATTCTCGATGCGGCCGTGCTGCTCGCGGTCGTACACGAGGACCGTCTGGTCGCCGGCCCTCCTTTCGTGGAGGAAGCCGAGCTTCACGTGCGCCGCCACGTCCTTGCGCAGCTGCTCGGCG
>JBHEMF010000400.1:0-509 GCA_046352665.1 Thermoplasmatota archaeon | reverse complement strand
CCCATAAGTTCACGGCAATCGTCTTGCCTGACTGGCGGTCGACCAGCAGCCGCGCCCCTTCGAAGCCCTGCTGATGGCGCGCGGTGGCGATCGCCTGCTCGCGAAAGAAGCGGATGCCGTCCTCCAGCTTGCTTGGGTCGGCCTGGAGCGTGGTCATCCGTACGTACGTCATCCTCTCCATCCTCCCGCGGTAGCTCCGCCAGCGTCCAGCCGCCGGCCGCGGCGGGGCTCCCCGCGGGCGAGACGCCGGCGAGCGTGCTGCTCTCGGTCCTCGACGACGTGCGCCGCGCGGGCGCCGGCGGCGGAGAGGATGCGGAAATACATGAAGTAGGCGAGGGCGGTGCTGAGCAGGCCGAGGGCGAGGATGGCGGGCTTGAGGCGGCTCATGATTCCCTTCTTCCGGGTGAGGATGGTCAAGGCGATGCCGGACAGCATCAGGGCGCACCCCAGCAGGACCGTGGTCTCGATCGAGGCCCCTGTGTGGGGGAGCTCCGGACGTTGCTCCGGAC
>JBHEMF010000399.1:0-509 GCA_046352665.1 Thermoplasmatota archaeon | reverse complement strand
AGAAATGCTCGCGCCGGTTTTCGGCCAGGCCGGTGATGCGGTGCTTCGCGCCGCCGAGCATATCGCTGTCGAGCAGGAGGCTGCTCTTGTAGCTCAGCGTCCGGGCGGTGCCGAGCGAGGCCGAGGCCTGGGCGAAGTTCTCGATCCCGGTGACGCCGGTCCGCGACCCGGTCCACTTCGCCGACTGGATCCAGCGATCGTCGAACAGCTTCATCCAGGCGGCGGCGCTCCGATCGCGGAGAGCCCCGACGTCATGCGCCACGTCGAGGAGCCCCTCGCAGCGCGGGCAGCGGTAGATGCGGCCAGCCTCGACGCTCACGACGTGGGCTTGGCCACGACGTTCTTGAGGAACGAGAACACGGCTGCGGCGCCGGCGACGCCTGCGGCCTTGAGGGTACCGACATGCACGAAGTCGGTCCCGGCCAGGACCACGACACCGAGGAACGCCTGCGCGAAGTTCCACGCGGCACGCTGTGCGACGGCTTTCCAGTTCATTTTGGATATACCTC
>JBHEMF010000398.1:0-509 GCA_046352665.1 Thermoplasmatota archaeon | reverse complement strand
CGCCTATCCGGACATGACCGCGGCCGCGTTTCTCGGCTTTATCGCGCGGATGCGGGGATTTCACGGCGCCGAAGCGCGCCGCCGGGTAGGGCGAGTCGCCGAACTGCTGGCGATGCGGCAAGTGCTCGGCGAGCGGGTCGAGTGGCTGTCGAAAGGCGCGCGGCGGCGGGTCGGGGTGGCGCAGGCGCTGCTGCACGACCCGGCGGTGCTGATCCTCGACGAGCCGACGCGCTCCGTCGACCCAGCCGGAGCCGTCGCGCTGATCGAGTTGATCCGGGGCGAGGTAGCGGCCGGGCGGACCGCGGTCCTGGTGACGCACGACCTCGGCGAAGCGGGTTTCCTAGGCGATACGCTGGTTTTGATGCAGGCGGGCCGCATCGTGCAGCAGGACACGTTCGACAACCTCCTCCGCGCGCCCGCCGATGAGTTCGTGACGCGCTTCATCAACGCCCAGCGCCAGCCGCGCGGCTTGCAGGAAGGGAAAAGGTGATGCGCCGGCCTGTGCTGCT
>JBHEMF010000397.1:0-509 GCA_046352665.1 Thermoplasmatota archaeon | reverse complement strand
ACTCACGGCTGCGTGCGAGCCGAGCTCAGCCCGGACGATGTGCGCGCTCGCCTCGCAGAGCACCTCGCCGCCGGGCGGCACCAGCGCCCGGACGCCGAGCATGTTCGCGAGGGATCCCGTGACGGTGAACAGCCCGGCCTCGTGCCCGAGCAGACCGGCGACGTGCTCCTCCAGCGCGTTGACGGTCGGGTCCTCGCCGTACACGTCGTCGCCGACCTCGGCAACATCCTGCACTCGCGGCACCAGTACCACTGGCACACCGGCTACGTCCCGCCGCAGACCGTCGCCTGCCCGCACCTCGGCTCGTGGGTCGCGCGGGTGCGCGGCCCGAACAACCCGGCCATCCCGGCGTTCATCAACATCGGCCAGCGCCTCGAAGGCGTCGGCGACCGTTCCCGCGGGCTACGGCACGAGGCCCAGCGTACCCCCTCCCTCGGCGAACGCGGCGCGGGAAGGTCCTTGTCCGACGGCGTTTGCGCCGGGCCGCGGACCCATCCCAACCCCCACCC
>JBHEMF010000396.1:0-509 GCA_046352665.1 Thermoplasmatota archaeon | reverse complement strand
GCTCACGCATGGTCAAGATCAAGGTCCGCGACCAGCGCATCCCCGAGCTCGGCGACAAGTTCGCCTCCAAGCACGGCCAGAAGGGCGTCCTCGGGCTCATCGTCCCGCAGGAGGGCATGCCCTTCGACGAGGACGGCATGACGCCGGACATCGTCGTGAACCCGCACGCCATCCCGTCCCGCATGACGGTGGCGCACGTGCTCGAGATGATCGGCGGCCTGGTCGGCTCGGCCGAGGGCCGCTTCATCGACGGCACCGCCTTCTCGGGCGAGCCCGAGGAGGTGCTGCGCGCCGCGCTGCTGAAGAACGGCTTCAAGCACAACGCCCGCACCCGCCTGCACGACGGCCAGACCGGCCGCATGTTCGAGGTCGACATCTTCGTCGGCTGCATCTACTACCAGAAGCTGCACCACATGGTGGCCGGCAAGATCCACGCCCGCAGCCGCGGCCCCGTGCAGATCCTGACCCGCCAGCCCACGGAAGGGCGCGCCCGCGACGGTGGTCTGCGC
>JBHEMF010000395.1:0-510 GCA_046352665.1 Thermoplasmatota archaeon | reverse complement strand
CCCCAGCTGCGGGCCTTCGCCGCCATCGCCTCGGCCTCGGCCAGCCCCTTGAGCCGCAGGGCGTCGGCCTCACCGGCGCCGAGCGCCGCCGTCTCCTCGCGGTGCGCCTCGGCATGGGCCTCGAGCCGGAGGTCACGGCCCTCGCGGACCTCGACGGCGACGCGCGGCTCGACGTGCTCGGCGAGGAGTCCTTCGAGCGGCTGCTCACCCTCGACCTTGGCGATCTCGTCGGGGTGGACGGCACCGCCTTCAAGTCACGCCGCGGTGAGCTGTCGCTGAAGGCCGACGGCTGGACCCTGCTGGCGAAGTCGCTGCGCCCGCTCCCGTTCGGGAAGGAAGAGGTGGTGAACGGCGAGGTGGTACGCCACTCGGGCTTCGCCGACGCCGAGGGGAGATCACGCCAGCGTTATGCGGACCTGGCGGTGCACCCCGAGGTGCGGACGCTGTTCGTCGCACGTTCGCGGATGATCACCGCGATGCGCGCCTTTCTCGATGGGCGCGGCTTCCTCG
>JBHEMF010000394.1:0-510 GCA_046352665.1 Thermoplasmatota archaeon | reverse complement strand
GAGCATGAGTGCGTACTCGCGCTGCCACTCGACCGACGGCCGCTCGTGGCCGGACGCGATCTCGGCGAGCGCGTCGTCGAGCGCGCGCCGGCGCGGCGTGTCGGGCGCCAGCACCGTCTCGATCTCCTCGCCCTCGTGGACGAACGGCTCGCGCGCGAACTTCTCCGCGCGTGCGAGGTCGGCCTCGGAAACGGGCGAGGCGACGATCGGGGACTCGGTCTCAGCCATGCAGGCTTCTCTGGTAAGGGGTGAAAATCGAGGAACGTGACGCGTTCTGCGGTGCGAGCGCTGCGCGACACCGTCGACACGCTCATCACGATTCCCAACGAGCGGCTGCTCAACTTCGTCGAGCGCGCAACCTCGCTCGGTGAGGCATTCAAGATCGCGGATGACATCCTCCGTCAGGCCGTGCAGGGCATCTCGGACCTCATCACCGTGCCGGGCGAGATCAATCTCGACTTCGCCGACGTGCGCACAATCATGCACGGCATGGGCATGGCGCTCATGGGC
>JBHEMF010000393.1:0-511 GCA_046352665.1 Thermoplasmatota archaeon | reverse complement strand
GTTTTCCTGCTGGAACTCTTCCTGGTCCTGGGTGGGCGGAGCGAGAGGCGCCTTGCCGTCGCCGAAGAACTTGGCCCCGTAGCGCGGCCCGGCCCAAAGCGGCAGGGCGAACGCCAGGACGGCGCAGGCCAGGAGCGCACGCTGCCCGAGGCGCGAGAGGGCGTCGCGCCGAAGCGCCGGCGCGCGAAGCGCCAGGAGCTCATGGGGAAGCAGGAGCGCGAGCTCATCCCCGAGCGCCACCGCCACCGGGCATTTGGTGAACGGCACCTACGCGCTCCCGCAGGCGCTGCAGGCCCACGCGACCAGCACCGCCGGCAGCACCGCCACGATCGAGAACAGGCTGACGATCTGGACATGAAGTCGCGCCGCCGCTCTGCCCCGCCGCCGCGCCAGGATCAGCTGCCAGAGCTCGCGGATGATGATGCCGACCAGCAGCAGGATCGTGCCCGCATTGATCAGATAGAACGAGCGGACAACCGCCGGCGTTGGCTCGATTGACGTGAGGCCGGTC
>JBHEMF010000392.1:0-511 GCA_046352665.1 Thermoplasmatota archaeon | reverse complement strand
GCCTAGCGCCGGCTCAGTCGTCCGACTGGCTGCCTAGGCCGCTGGACTGGTCGCCGTCGGGCTGGCCCCAGCCGCCGCCATTGCCGCCCGAGCCGCCGCCGTGCTCGCCGCCCATGCGGCCGCGCCACTGGCTGCGGGCCGCCGCGCGCTCCTCGGCGGTGACCTTGCCGTCGCCGTTCGCATCCATGCGGGCAAAGCGGCGCGCGCTCATCGCGTCGAGCTCGGCGGCGTCGAGGAGGCGGAGCTCGACCCGCTCGTCGAGGCCGACCTGGGCGACGTTGCGGCGAGCGAGGTCGAGCGCCTCCGGGAGGACGTCCAGGCCCACGACGCGCAGCGTCGGGAACGTCCGGGCGACGGCGATGGCCAGCCAGCCCGTGCCGGTGCCGACGTGGAAGTTCCCGACCGTCAATCAGTACCGCCGGCACATGCACAACCGCTATTTGCGGCCCGCCCGCGTCGCCAGCGCGCTGTTGAGCACGCCACTGCCGGTGCCGGGCGCACGCCGTATGCG
>JBHEMF010000391.1:0-511 GCA_046352665.1 Thermoplasmatota archaeon | reverse complement strand
CACCATAGAGGCGGCCTTTCTCGTGCTTCGCGAAGATCTCCTCGGGCGTGAGGGCCTCGGTCATGCCGAGCGGCACGAACCGCACGCTGTCGCGCGCGACCGCCTTGTACGTGAACGGGCCGCGGACGGGCGCGGCGTCGTGGATGCCGATGGCGACCTTGCGTCGCTTGCGGCCGGGGCCGACCGTGAGCCGCTCCTGGAGTTCGATGAGCTGCGCGAGCCGACGGTCATCGAGTCGCAGGCCGCGCACGCGGGCGAACCCGATGTGGGGTCGCACCTTCGTGACGGAGGACTCGATGGTCACGGTGTCGGTGGGCGCTGCGACCTCGAAGCGCGGAAGGCCGGGCGCCACGTCGAAGAAGGCGCGGCAGGCGCGCGCGAGGCCTTCGATGCTCAGGAGGTCGGGTCGGTTCGGGAAGAACTCGAAGAGGAGGTGGCCGTCCTCGTCCTCCCCGTCGTAGGCGCCGCCCATCATGGGCACCCGGGCGACGAGGTCGTCGCGGGGCACGCG
>JBHEMF010000390.1:0-512 GCA_046352665.1 Thermoplasmatota archaeon | reverse complement strand
CCTTCCAACGCGCGGAAGAAGTCGGCGCGCTCACGGTCGAGCATGTTCACGACCATGACCCGCGCAAGCGAATCGTCGTCGGCCCGGCGCCAGGCACGACCGGTCCCGACCTCCACGCCCATGACGGCGCTGACGACGACCAGCGCGCCCTCCACGACTCGCAGCGGCCGGGGCTGCACGGCCGCGCCGCAGACGCAGGTCATGGGGGCCACGGGGACGGCGCGCGGCACCCAGAAGCGGTAGGTGGTGCCGCAGGCGGGGCACAGGAACTCGTAGCCGTCCATCGGCTCGTCCCACGCGCGGTCGGCGCGCACGCGCAGCCAGGCCGTACCGCGGAACGCGTGCTCCATCGCGTCCTTCCAGACCGCGACCGGGAGCCGGTACTCGGCCTCCGCGATCTTGCCGCCTTCCACCTTGATGCGTACCGAGACGACGTCTTCCTTGCCTTCCTTCTTCACGATACCGAAGAAAGCGGCACTCTCGTTGTACGCATCGAGCCAGCGACTCTGGAC
>JBHEMF010000389.1:0-512 GCA_046352665.1 Thermoplasmatota archaeon | reverse complement strand
CGCTCGAAGAGCTCGTCCGCGAGCTGGCATCCTCCTGCGGCCCCGCGTACGGGATGCGCGTGAACGCCGTCTCCGCGGGCCCCGTGAAGACGCTCGCCGCAAGCGGCGTGCCCGGCTTCGACATGATCCTCGACTGGATGGCCAACAACACGCCGCTCCGCCGCAACGTCACGCAGGCCGACGTCGCGCACGCCACGAACTTCCTCCTCTCCCCCGCCGCGTCGGGCATCACGGGCCAGGTCCTCTACGTGGACGCGGGCTACGTGAGCGTCGGCGCGCCGCCCGAGCTCGCCGCCGCCGAGGCGATGGCGCGGGAACTGGACCACCGCGGCCCCGACGGCGACGGCTCGTTCGCGGCGGAGGGCGTCGCGCTCGCGTTTCGCCGGCTGGCGATCATCGACCTGGTCACCGGCGACCAACCCGCTTTCAACGAAGACAAAAGCGTTGCGGTAATTCTTAACGGCGAAATCTATAACTACCGCGAGTTGCGAAGCCGTCTCGAACAACGCGGC
>JBHEMF010000388.1:0-512 GCA_046352665.1 Thermoplasmatota archaeon | reverse complement strand
CGGCGAAGATTGATCGAGGAAGTGCGCGACGCGATCGGCGACGCGCACGGTCAATTGCGCATCCAGGCAGTCGAACCGCTCGGGTGGGCTCAAGGAGTCGTGCCCCGGCTGCATCATGGCGCGCAACCAGGTCACCTGCCGCTTGGCCAGCTGGCGCACGAGCTGGATGTTGCGCCCGCCCTTCCCGATCGCCTTGCCGCGGTCCTCTTGCGGGATCTTCACGTGGGCGATGATGTCGCCGTTGCGGTCCTCCCACTCGATGGATTCGACGTTGAAGCGGTGGAAGAGGTTCGCGACGAACTGCTGCGGGTCTTTTGCGTAGCCCACGATCTCGATGTCCTTCTTCAGGTGCTCGCGCAGGCGCTGCAAGTTGAGGGCGCCCTTCCCGATCGCCTTCCCGACCTGGCCTTCCTCGACGAGGAACGTGTTGCGGTCGTCCTCCTCGACGACGTCCTTCACGCGCGCGCCCGTGAGCTGCTCGAACAAGGCAAAGAGGCGAAGCGTCTCGGCGG
>JBHEMF010000387.1:0-513 GCA_046352665.1 Thermoplasmatota archaeon | reverse complement strand
CAGTAGACCTCGGTGGCGCCGTCCTTGTCGGCGTCGCCCACGATCGCGTGGGTGTAGGTGAGAGGGTTCCCGGTCGGGTCCTGCTTGGCCCACAGGAGGTTGCCGCCGCTGCTGAGCGCGATGAGGAGCGCGTGGTCGTTGCTGAAGTTGTTCGCGTCGTGGCTGTCGCGGGCGCCGACCACGACGTCGGGGCCGGTCAGGCCGTCGAGCTGCGCGATGGCGGGACCAACGGGCATGCTGGCGGAGCCGAGGTTGAAGTGCGAGAGGAGGTTGTAGCTCCACATCGTCGTGCCGGTGGCCCCGTTGATCGCCGTGATCATGCCGCCATCGGAGCCGAAGACGACGTCCGGGAGCCCGTCTCCGCTGAGGTCTCCGATGCCGGCTTCCGCGTTGCCGCCGCCGATGCACTGCTTCCAGAAGATGGAACCGTCCTGACGCAAGGCGAAGAGGCCGCTCTCTTCGGTCGAGGCGACGATCTCGAAGACCCCGTCCCCATCGAGGTCCGCCAAGACC
>JBHEMF010000386.1:0-515 GCA_046352665.1 Thermoplasmatota archaeon | reverse complement strand
GGCTTCCATGTTTCGCTGCGCGGTCCAGCGCGCGTAGCCGATTGGATAATCGACGCCCTTCTGCTCGTACACCGGGTCGCTGCGGCCGGCGCCGAGCGACGACGAGACCGTGAACTCCAGCTCCTTCTGAAAAAACGGCGCGCGAGGGATGTTCAGGCCGGCGACGCCGATCAGCACGACCCCGAAGCGCTGCTCGCGCTCGGCTTCGTCGTGTTTCAGCTGCTGGCGATCGGCTACTCGAGCTCGCTTGCAGGAAACGCTGCTGAGGCGGGCGCGCTGGCGGCCGCCACCGGGGACGACGTCACCGACGCCGCCCGCCTCGACTTCACCCACGACGCGGGCGACCTGAGCCAGTACCGGATGCCCCAGACCGTCGGCTCCGGGGCGGCGGTGTTCGACTTCGACGGCGACGGCCGACTCGATCTTTACCTGCTCACCAACGGCGGCCCACAGGCGAGCGCCACCAACCGCCTTTACCGCAACAAGGGCGATGGCACCTTCGAGGACGTCACCGC
>JBHEMF010000385.1:0-519 GCA_046352665.1 Thermoplasmatota archaeon | reverse complement strand
GCTTCGCCCGCTTCCAGCGCACCGGGGAGCCCCACATCCTCGGCCGCACCGTCGAGGTGGTGGCGCGCTCCCGCGACGGCCGCGAGATTCCCGTCGAGGTGAGCCTCTCCACCTGGGCGGCGCAGCAGGGCCGCTCCTTCGTCGGCATCCTGCGCGACGTGAGCGAGCGCAAGCGGGCCGAGGCGGAGCGGCTGCTGGCGCAGCGGCGCGAGGCCGAGGTGGCCCGCCTGGAGGAGATGAACCGCTTCAAGACGCTCTTCATCAACACCGCGGCGCACGAGATGCTCAACCCGCTGACCCCGATGCGCTCCATCCTGCACGTCATGCGGCGCGCGCCGCACGCCCTGCCGCCGGAGCGGCTGGCGCGCAACCTCGACATCCTGGCGCGCAACCTCGACCGCCTCAACCGCCTGGTGGGGGACCTGCTGGACGCCAGCCGCCTGGAGGCGCGCAAGATGGGGCTCCGCAAGCGCGCCGTCGACCTCGGGGTGCTGGTGGGCGAGTCGGCCGAGTCGTTCC
>JBHEMF010000384.1:0-521 GCA_046352665.1 Thermoplasmatota archaeon | reverse complement strand
GTCGAGGAGCAGGGCGGTATTGACCGCGTTCACCAGGAAGGTGAGGGCGACGAGATACCAGAACACTGTCGTGCGGGCCGCCTGGCTGAGCGTCAGACCGTGGCCGACATCGACGGAGATGCTGCGGCCCGGCCGGCCGAAGTCACGGTCGGTGCTGTTCTCCGGCGCATTGCGATAGAGGGCGAGGCCGACCGGGAAGACGTTGGCGAAACCGATATCGTTGACGACGTGGAAGGCGATTCCCCAGCCGAGCCCGACCTTGCCGCCGGCGGCCTGCCACGACGCCATCGCCAGGCATAAAGGCGCGAGCGCGGAGATGCCGACGCCGACCAGGTAGGACAAGGAGTAGCTCGCGGCCAGGGCGACGGAGACCCAGCGATCCGGCAGCACGGCATTGGCGCCGAAGGCCAGCGCGATGTTGCTGCCCGCGATCCACACGTTGATGGTCACCGGGGTGCGGGTGTCCTCGAACGCGTAAAACCCGCGCAGCAGTTGGTAGTGCACGGTGAACGGCACCAGGC
>JBHEMF010000383.1:0-523 GCA_046352665.1 Thermoplasmatota archaeon | reverse complement strand
CCGCCCGGCACGGCCGCGACCCCGCCGAGGTGCTCGTGCTGGCCGGCGCCTCCGAGGGTTTCGGGCTGCTGCCGAACCTGCGCCCGAACCTCGCCGCGATCGTGCACCCGTCCTACACCGAGCCCGAGGTCGCCCTGCGCGCCGCCGCGGTCCCGGTGCGCCGGGTCATCCTCGGCTCCGGTTTCGCGCTGCGGCCGGAGTCGGTGCCGGCCGAGGCCGACCTGGTGGTGGTCGGTCCGGAGGCGCCGCTGGTGGACGGGCTGGTCGACGAGCTGGCCGAGGCGGGCATCGCGGCCTTCGGCCCGCAGGTGGGGATCACCGAGGCTGGCGGCGTGGTCGTGCTCGGCAACGAGGCCGACGCCTGGGGCGTCGACATCAACGAGGCTGGCTGGGTGGCCGGCTTCGCGATCGAGGCGGCCCAGGAGGCGACCGACGCCGACTGGGCGCGCTACGAGGACGCGCTCGCCGCCAACGCCGAGCGCGCCGGCGACGCCGACTCGCTCGCCTACGCGCGGCGCATCCG
>JBHEMF010000382.1:0-523 GCA_046352665.1 Thermoplasmatota archaeon | reverse complement strand
AGGTGCACGCGCGCCCCTGCGCGGTGGGCCGCCGGCGCCCACGCGACGATCGCGCGGCGCAGCAGCGCGCCGACCGCGACGGCCTGGGCCCGGTCGCCGGCGCTGCGCCCGCGCGGCGCCGCCGCCAGGTCGGCGAGGGCGAGGCCGGCGCGCCGCAGCTCCTGGTCGATCGCCGCCAGCGGCCCGGCCGCCGGGTCCGGGGCGGCGGCGACGAGGTCGAGCCCGAGCCGCGCCGCCGCCGCTTCCCGGTGATCCCGGTCCTCGTCGCCGCCGTCGTCGTCACGCGGCGCACGCGCGAGTCCGTCGAGACGCGCAGCCTCGAAGCCGGGCGCCCCCGCCGCGTCGAGGTCACGCCGCAGCTGCGCGATCTCGGTCTTGAGGTGCTGCTGGCGCCGCCACAGGAACAGGACGAAGCCCGCGGCGATCACCCACATCGCCGCGTAGGCGAGGATCACGTGCTTCTCGTTCTTGGCGATCGCGAGCGCGGCATCCTGGTGCTGCTTGACGGTCTCCGCGTTGACGG
>JBHEMF010000381.1:0-523 GCA_046352665.1 Thermoplasmatota archaeon | reverse complement strand
CGTTGGTCCGGCTCGAAGGCCTCCGCGAACGGGCGCGCGGCGTCGCCGCGGTGCTCCGCGAGCGGTCGCGCTCACTGGAGCGCGAGCTGCGGTCGTCGTTGGACGAAGACGTGATCGCGTCGCTCGAGGCGGAGTCGGCGCGCGCCACGGCCGAGCTGACGGACGTCGACGCACAGATCGCCGATGTCCGGCCCCGCGCAGAGGGGCTGGTGGTGGCCGAGGCCGAGCTCGCCGCCGCGCGGCGGCTGACGGGCAAGCCGATCGCCGTCAACATCCTTTTGCCGTTCGGGCGCGCCGCCGACTTCAAGGCCGCGGAGGCCGCCGACGCGGTGGCGCGTTTCCGCGCCAGCCCCGCGTCGATCGCGCTGCTGCGCGACGTGTCGTCGGCCGACGCCAAGCCCGCCGCATTGGTGGACCGGCTGCGGCAAATGCTCGCCCGCCGCCCGCGCGAGCGGTCGCTGATGTTCGCGCTGGCGGACGTGCTAAGCGGCGAGGGGCGGGCCGCCGAGGCGCGGGCTCTGCT
>JBHEMF010000380.1:0-523 GCA_046352665.1 Thermoplasmatota archaeon | reverse complement strand
TGACGAGCGTGTCCATCAGCAATCCGTGAGCGAAAGGAGCCGCCTGTGACGAGCGCAACCATCCAGACCGACAAGGGCACGATCGAGCTCGCGCTCTACGCGACGGATGCCCCAAAGGCCACGAAGAACTTCGTCGACCTCGCGACGAAGGGCTTCTACGACGGCGTCATCTTTCACCGCGTCGTGCCCGGCTTCGTGGCGCAGGCCGGCGACGGCGAGTACGGGCGCGCCGACTCGCTGGACGGCGGACGAGTCGGCACGGGCGGGCCCGGCTACAAGTTCGAGGACGAGCCGGTCAAGGGCGACTATGCGCGCGGCACGCTCGCGATGGCCAACGCCGGCCCGAACACGAACGGCAGCCAGTTCTTCATCTGCCTCGTCGATCTCCAGGGCCGCTTGCCGAAGAACTACACGATCTTCGGGCAGGTGACGAAGGGCATGGACGTGATCGATGCAATCGCCGCCGAGCCGCTCGGCCCGAACGATCGCCCTCGCGAACCGGTCGCGATGACGTCGGTGACCG
>JBHEMF010000379.1:0-524 GCA_046352665.1 Thermoplasmatota archaeon | reverse complement strand
CCTTCGCGCACCGCGTCAACCACGGTCTGCGCGGCAATATCCTCACCGACGATCAGGCTGACGTCCTGGAAGACCGCTGGGAACGGTGACACCGAAGGCGCGGGCAGCGCCTCGGTCAACGGGATGGCGTCCAGGTCCACCTCGACCGCGCAGGTGCCCTTGGGCAGGCCGGACCGCTCCACGACGGCGGGATGCAGCTGACCGGCATGGCCGACGAGCCGCTGGGCGTGGCCGCGGTCGCCGAGGGCGCGCAGGACTACCTCATCAAGGGACGTGTCGACGACCACCTGATCGCGCGATCCATCCGCTACGCGATCGAGCGCAAGCGGGCCGAGCTCGAGCTCGTCGCGGCCGAGATCGCGCGGCTCATCGCCGACGAGGCGGTCGCGCCCGAGGAGATCGCCGTCGTGCTGCGCCGCCGGTCAGCGGCCCGGAGGCGGCGCCGCGCCCGGCGACCAGCTCGCGCTGACGAAGCGGACGCCTCCCTCGTCGCGCCTCTCGACGAGCGGCGGGGTGGCCGGGGC
>JBHEMF010000378.1:0-524 GCA_046352665.1 Thermoplasmatota archaeon | reverse complement strand
GGCTTCCTGGTCTCGCGGCCGCTGGACGAGGTGGTCGCCGCGCTGCGCGCCCATGGCGTCGCGGTCGACGGCCCGCGGCCGGGCGGCGGCCCGATCACGCTCGCGTTCCTGGCCGACCCCGACGGCAACCCGCTGCACCTGGTCGAAGAGAAGCGATGATCGTCCGCCTCGACGCGGTCCGGCGCGGCGACGTCGACTTCGTCGGCATCGCCGGGGGCGACGGCACCATGCGCGGCGCGGCCGACGCGCTGGCCGGCACCGACCTGGCCCTCCTACCGGTCCCGACCGGCACCCGGAACCACTTCGCCCGGGACCTCGGCATCGTCGACCTCGAGGGCGCCGTCGAGGTGGCCGGCGACAATATCGCCGCGGCCGGGCTCGGTGACCGGATCGACGTGGTGGCCGGTGACATGTTCGGCGACCCGCTGCCGCGCGGGTACGACGTCGCGCTGTTCGCCCACCAGTTCGTCATCTGGTCCCCGGAGCAGAACCGCGCGCTGCTCGAGCGGGCGCACGCGGCGCTG
>JBHEMF010000377.1:0-524 GCA_046352665.1 Thermoplasmatota archaeon | reverse complement strand
CACCTGGTCGGCATCGCTGTCCCGCGCGCTCAGGAAAACGACGATGAATCTTCCCGGGCAGGCCAGGTGAAGCTGCTCGTGCAGCGTGTGCCCATCCATCCCGGCGAGGTCGATGGCGAGGATGGCGAGGCGAGGGGCCCCGCCGACCGGCAAGGCGATCAGGCGGTCGAGTCGGCGACTGGACAAACGCCGCCGGCGGGTCACGCGGAAGCTCCGGCTGGCGCTGTCGGCGCGCAGGCCCGAGGGCGCCGACGCCCGCGACGCTCGTGCGCACGCCGTCCCAGGTCACGACGTTGCCCGCCGCGTCGTACCAGTGGTAGCTCAGGTTGATGTTCTGGCCCCATGGCGCTGCGCCGCCGTTCGTCACCTGGACCGCCGTGGTGGTGGTCATGCGCGTGGCCATCGCCGTTGGGACGCCCGCTGCGTTCATCGATGCGCTGTAGCTCTGCGCGATCGCCGGGCTCACCGTCACGGTCTGGTTGAACGTGGGCACGTTCTTCGCGGAGAACCACGCCACGCCCTCC
>JBHEMF010000376.1:0-525 GCA_046352665.1 Thermoplasmatota archaeon | reverse complement strand
GCACGGGACTGCGTGAGGATGAGGCGGAGTGGCGATTGTTTATTGGGAAGTCGGCTAATGCCGTGAAAGCAAGTAGTTGACAACTGCAGTCAGGACTGCACTCAACAAGGCGGCCACGACGGGCGGAACGAGCAGCCACAGCCTCCGCCTTGACTCCTCCAACTCCCTCTTCAACTCCTTCAGTTCCTCGCGGACGTCGTGGGCCATGACGGACTTGTCGACCTGCTCCAGCGTCCGCAGGACCAGGCGGACCGGGTTCCAGTCCACCGGCTCCAGCCCGGCCTCGATCCCGTCCCGGTAGGTCGGCAGCACGCGCTCCTTCCTGAACCCCTCGCGGCCGGCCAGGGGGCGGCGTGGGCCGACCACTCGATGGATCCCAAGACCGGGACGACGTGCTCGCCGTCGGGCTCAACCGGGCGGTGGACGTGTTGGCCAAGAAGCTGGCCAGCGTGCGCACGGTCGGGCCGCATCCCGGCGACAAGGAGCTGATCTCCGTCAAGAAGGGTCGGTTCGGCCCCTACGCGC
>JBHEMF010000375.1:0-525 GCA_046352665.1 Thermoplasmatota archaeon | reverse complement strand
GGTCGTTGAGGTCGAACGGCTTTGTGATGACATCGGAGATCTTGCGGTTTGCGAACTCCGATTCGTACTCCTTCGACGCGGCCGTCACGAAGAGCACGGGCATGTCCTGCACGTCACGGTCTGCGCGAACGCGGTCGTAGACCTCGAGACCGTTCAGGCCGGGCATCATCACGTCGAGGAGCACCACATCCGGCATCTCGTCGTGGATCATCGAAAGTGCCTGCGGGCCGCTGGAGGCTTCGCGCACGGCGAAGCCGTGATATTCGAGGTTCACCCGGCACACCAGCCGAACGTCCGACGAGTCGTCAACGACGAGAACGGTCCGAGACATGGCATGTATTGTCGCGGTCTGAGCGGCGGCTCACCAGGCTAGAACGGTTCATTTTCGGCGTAGCCCGCCGGGACGAGCCACGCAAAACGGGCCGGACGGGGCCGGTATACTCGGCGACGCCAACCGAACCGGGACCCGGATCCGATGCCCATCGACGCGAACGAACTCCGCAGGGTCATGGGGCACTTCGCCAC
>JBHEMF010000374.1:0-526 GCA_046352665.1 Thermoplasmatota archaeon | reverse complement strand
GCACGAGGCGCTCGGCGATGCGTTGGCGCAGCCGCGACATGGGGACGCGCTGCTCGGTGCGATTGCCGGCGGGAATCTGGAACGCGACGTTTTGCACATCCGCCTTGGTGACGCGCCCATCGCGGCCGGTGCCTTGCACCGCTGCCGTGTCGATGCCCTTCTCGGCGGCGAGAGCGCGCGCGCGCTCAAGCATCGCCGGCGTCATGTCGATGCCGGTGGCGTGCCTGACATGCGGGGTGAAGCCGCAGACCACGATGCCGCCGCCGCAGGCGACATCGAGCACCGTGTCGTCCGGCCCCGCCTCGGCCGCCGCGACGATCAGGCCGAGCGCGCCGGCATCGGCGATCGGCGCGGCGGTGCTGAATGGCGTCGCCTGACGGGTGAACTGGTCGCGGATGAGGTCGCTGTGCGCATCGCTGGCCATGCCGCTCTCTCCGAATTGATCGGCCCCGAGATTGCGTCGTCGCTGCGCCGCCTGCAATGACAACCTATCTTGCTACGGTTGCCGCCGTAGGGAGAGCCAAAC
>JBHEMF010000373.1:0-527 GCA_046352665.1 Thermoplasmatota archaeon | reverse complement strand
GTGCACGACGCGCGGCCCGAGGATTTCGATCACCCGGCCGGTGCCGGTGCCGATATCGAGCAGATCGTGCGGCTGGCGTGCCGCTGGTGCTCTCGACCGACGATGCCGGCGTCTCGCGCATCGATCTCACCAACGAGTATTTCCGCGCCGCGCGCGACTACCGCCTCGGCTATCGCGACCTCAAGGCGATCGCGCGCAATTCGCTGACTTACTCGTTTCTCGCCGACAAGGACAAGCGCGATGCGCTCGCGCGTTTCGACGCGTCGGTTGCGGAGTTCGAGCGCGCGGTCGCGGACGAAGGGCAGTCGGTGCCGAAGGCGCACCTCAAGCTCTCGGGCATCGTCTGCGCCGAGGACGGCGCCTTACGCGTGCGCAACCGCATCTACCGCGAGGTCTTCGACGAGCGCTGGGTCCGGAAGCACAACCCGCCCAACTGGACGAAGCGCCTCACGCGCGCGGCGGCCGCCCTCGTCGTCGCCGTCCTCTTCCTCATGCTCCCCGTCGGCGTCTTCGCCCTCTACCAATGG
>JBHEMF010000372.1:0-528 GCA_046352665.1 Thermoplasmatota archaeon | reverse complement strand
GCCTGATGGTGCCGGTCGGCCAGAACTCGACCTGCCCGCTGACCTACGACCCCTCTCCGCAGAAGCCGGCCGACTGCGTCACCGGCATCGAGTCGTGCACCGCGGGGACCTCGAAGCCCTGCTACACCGCCGACACCACGACGCTCGGCAAGGGCGAGTGCCGGCAGGGCTACCAGGTCTGCAAGAACGGCTTCTGGAGCTCGTGCAAAGAGATGGTGCAGCCGTTCCCCGAGGTCTGCGACGGCCTCGACAACGATTGCAACGGCCAGACCGACGAGGGCAACCCCGGCGGCAACGCCGCCTGCGCCACCGGCAAGCCGGGCGTGTGCGCGGACGGCGCCAGGGCATCAGGAGACGACCCCCACCGTCGCGGGCTCGCCGCCCTCGAAGCGCACCGCCGCGAGGTCGAACACCGGGCCCTCCCGGCAGACGCGCGCGTTCCCTTCGCCCGTCACGATCACGCACGCGCGGCACACCCCCATCGCGCAGCCCATGTGCTGCTCGACCGCGATCTGCGCGCTGCGCAAG
>JBHEMF010000371.1:0-529 GCA_046352665.1 Thermoplasmatota archaeon | reverse complement strand
GCCTTGAACGGCGCGACACGCACGCCCTGCCGCGCGAACCAGCGCGCAAGCGCCGTCACGATCAGGCTCTTCCCCGCGGAGCTCGAAGTCGCCTGCACCATCAGCGCGTTCACGGCGCCGCCCTGCCTAGCGGCACGACGCCGACCAGCCGCTCTTCCTCGAAGACGAGCCGCACGCGCGCGCCGTCACCGGCGCCTTCGCGTGCATCTCAGTGGAACGACGGCGCGGCCTCGGTTGGCCGTCTTCCGAAGCCTGCAGCACATCTATGCCCAGGTCATCGACGACACATCCGGGACCACGCTCGTCGCGGCGCAATCGACGCCGACCGGGGGTGTGCCGGCCTTCTCGCACATCTTCGTCGTCGTGATGGAGAACAAGGAGATCGGCGACGTCATCCGGTACTTCGGCACCCGGGGCAAGATCTTCAACGTCCACTTCCGCAACATCAGGGGCGGCTGCCTCAACTTCCGGGAGACCTTCCCCGACGACGGGGACGTGGACATGCTCCAGGCCCTGCGCGTCTACAAGG
>JBHEMF010000370.1:0-530 GCA_046352665.1 Thermoplasmatota archaeon | reverse complement strand
CGCCTTGACGTCGCCGTCGCCATCGAGCAGCGCGGGAAGCGCGGGGACGCTCATGCGCGCGCCGGCGCGATGATGCGCCGCGCCTCAGCCAGGCGCACGAGGTCGCGCAGCCGCAGCATTTCGGCGGCGAGCACGCGCCGGCCGCTCTCCTGGCGTTCGCCCTCGAGCCGGTCGAGCGTTGCTTCGTCGGCCTGGAAATTGCCGTCATGATGGGCGACCGGCAAAACGACTTCCTCGCCGGCATCGTAGCGGGCGGTGAAGACCGATTGGCTGTTCTCCACCGTCACCGCAACATCGCGGCCGACGAAGCGGATGCCGCTGTTGCGCATCAGCGCACCGGGCAGCAGCCGCGCCTCGGTCAGGTCGTCCTTCGCGAGGAGGTCCGTCGCGCCCGCCATCACGAACTCCTGCGCCACGCGCTCGCTGCCGTGACCGGTGAGCGCGACGACGGGCGCCTTCGCGCCAGCGTCGCGCATCGCGCGCAGCAGCGCGACGCCTTGCGTGTCGGGAAGCAGGTAGTCGAGGATGAT
>JBHEMF010000369.1:0-531 GCA_046352665.1 Thermoplasmatota archaeon | reverse complement strand
CAAATAGATCAGAGAGAGGCGTCATGGCTCCCAAATCGATCCAACCGGCTCCAGAAGCGCCCACAGGCGACCCAAAGCACGCCGCCCGCGCTACGCGCTCGGCCGGGCGGCAGATGCGCTCGCGGCTGCTGGACGGCGCCAGCCGCCTGTTCAGGGAGCAGGGCCTTGCCGGCACCTCGATCTCGGACATCGCCGCCGCCGCCGACGCGGTGGGCCGGCGTCCGGTCGTCGTCCGGGTGCCGCTCCGACCGGCGACGGCCGCCGTCGCCGTGTACGAGCGGCTGTCGCCGCGGCCCGGGTTGCGGGCCGAGCAGCTGCGACGGCTGGTCGATCGTCCGGTAGCACGGCACGAGCTCATCGCCGCCGTGATCTGGCGCGGGCATCGGTCAGGACCTCTTCTTCGATCGCTTCCGCGGCGCCGTCGCGGGCGGCGGTTTTGACGGCCCCCGCTTGCCGGACGCCGGCTTCGCGGCGCTCGGACGCGGCTGGGGCGGTCGCGCGGGCGCGGGGCCCTGTTGTGCTCCTCCGATT
>JBHEMF010000368.1:0-531 GCA_046352665.1 Thermoplasmatota archaeon | reverse complement strand
GTACGACGGCGGCCGGTACCATTTGACCTGCGCGGTCGCGAGGATCGGCGAGCCGAGACGGCCGCCCGCCACGAGCGCCTTCGCCCGCTGCACGTCCGGCTTCAGCCGATCCTGAAAGATCACGCCGAGCAGGACGCCGTGGTGCGACGCGGCTTCTATCAGCGCATCCGCGCGCGCCGCCGTGATGTCGAGCGGCTTTTCCACCAGCACGTGCAGCCCGCCGGCCGCGGCCGCGATGCACATCAGGCCCCGCACCGGCAGCAGCGAGGCGGCTGCGCGGACCGCCGCCACCGCCGCCTCCGGCTCGAGGCCCTGCTTCTGCGGCTCCCGCGAGGTGTTGACCTGGAGCAGCACCGACTGCTCCGGCGACCGGCGCGCGATCGCCGCCGTCCGCGAGATGCTCGACTACCAGCTCGCGCACGGGACGACACCCGCGGCGTGGTCCTGGTCACGCGTGCCGTTCGCGACGAGCTGCGCGGGCGAGCGCCGGTTCGGCCGCTGCCTGGCCGGGCTGCCGCGCCGCTACTACGG
>JBHEMF010000367.1:0-531 GCA_046352665.1 Thermoplasmatota archaeon | reverse complement strand
GATTCGCGGAGGCGCGGCCGGCTACCTGCTGAAGAGCGAGCCCCCTGCTCGGATCGTGGAGTTCCTGCGCGGCGTTGCCTACGGCGAGGCGGCGCTCTCGGGCGCGGTCGCCCGCCGTTTGCTCGACCAGGTGCGCGCCGGCGGCGGACGAGGGTCCGGCGTGCCGGACACGATCGGCGCCGCCCTCTCGGCGCGCGAGCTCGAGGTCCTGCTCCTGCTGCAGTTCGCGTTCGGGAGCCTCGGAATGGATCACCCGTGGATCGGCGCGCTGCACGGCCTCACCGCGCTCGCCGTCGTCGCGGGCCTGGAGCTCGCGCGGCTCATGCGGGCGATGTTCCGGAGCGACGCGGCCGGCTGACCCAGCCGTCCTCATTGCCGCGTCCAGACCAGCACGACGCTGCAGCCGTCGAGGTTGTCCGGGGGGCGGTACTGGACCGGGACGGACGTCCCGTCGGCGTAGACCTCGATGCCGGCGACGTCTTTCGTCCCCACCCACATGTCGATGTCGTCGCCGCGCGGAAGGGGCTGACC
>JBHEMF010000366.1:0-531 GCA_046352665.1 Thermoplasmatota archaeon | reverse complement strand
CAACGGGCCGGCGGGCGGCGGCATCGCGGTGAACGGAGCGAGCAGCGTCCGTGTGCTCGACGTCGCGGCCTCGACGACGGTCTCGATCAGCCGCATCTCGATCGAGAGCGGCGCGGCGACGAGCGGCGCGGCGATCCCCGTTTACGGGCGCGCGTGAGGGAGCGCTACGAGGCGACCGTCGAGCCGCATGGCCGCGGTGTCAGAAGGTCCGCACCCCCGATAGCCCGGAGGCGCGCCGGGTAAGAAGTAGGCATGGAACCTGCGACCACACCATCACAGGGCATTCTGAGCGACGACAAGCGGGCCGAGCGCGACGAGCTCGGAGACGTAGCGGGCGCGCCGATCGTCCGCGTCGCCGAGCTCGCCCAGGAGCTTCGCGATCGCCGGCGCCCCCTCCGGCGCGTAGCGCGCGGAGCGAATGCCCGGGCGTCCCTGGAGCGCGAGCACCTCGACGCCCGAGTCCTCGGCGAGGACCCAGGTTCCCTCGGCCCAGACGAATCGTGCTTTGAGCAGCGCGTTTTCGTAGTACGT
>JBHEMF010000365.1:0-532 GCA_046352665.1 Thermoplasmatota archaeon | reverse complement strand
GGTCGGGTTCGGCGTTCACCGTTCTGCGCTACCTCGGCGACGGGAAGCTCGACCCGGCCTTCGGGACGGGCGGCGTGTCCAAAGGTGGGCCCGACATCGGCGGGGCCCACGCCCTCGTGCAGCTGTCCGACGGCCGCCTCATCCTCGCCGGGGAGCGGCTGGTCGGCGACTGGCGGGAGGTCACGATCGCCCGCTACCGGCCCGACGGAACGCTCGACACGGGCTTCGGCCAGGGCGGCGCCATCGGTACCGACGTGACTCCGGGGCACGACGACGGCACCGCCGCCGAGGAGCACTCCGACCTCAACAAGGACGGCAAGCCCGACGTCTGGATCCTCGACGAGGACCGCGATGGCCGGTGGGACATCTCCTTCTGGGACACCGACTTCGACGGCAAGCCCGACCTGGTCGGCTTTCATCCCGACGGCGAGCTGACGCCGAGGCGCTTCGAGAAGTACAAGGCGAAGAACTAGCGCCGCGTCCAGCTTTCGAGATTGGCCGCGCCCGGCGGCACCTCGCCCTTCACCAGCGC
>JBHEMF010000364.1:0-532 GCA_046352665.1 Thermoplasmatota archaeon | reverse complement strand
GCAGCAGGCCGAGCCGGCCGTGCTGGTTCATCACCCGCAGGAAGCGGACGACCACCGGCAGGGCCCGGCCCTCGAACGCCTCGACCAGGATGCGGTCCTTGTCCTTGGCCGGGACCGTCGGCGAGGTCATCAGCGACGCGAACCGGGGATTGCCCCGGTACACGTCGTCGACCAGCTCGTCCAGCTCGTCGAGCGAGGAGACCGTACCGAGCCGGCGGCGCACCTCACCGCCGGCCGGGTACCCCTTCAAGTACCAGGCCACGTGCTTGCGCAGGTCGCGGATCCCCTTGCCGACCCCGTAGTGCCCACACAGCAGCCGCCCGTGCCGGGCCAGCGTGGTGGTGGCATCCCGCAACGGGGGCGGCGGCCGGGAGGGCCGGCCGGTGAGCATCGCGAGCTTGGCGACGATGATCTCGTGCGCGAACGGGTCGGTCTTGCCGCCGAAGCCGCCACCGTGCGCGGCCCCGATCACGCGGATGCGGTTCATGGGCAGCTCGAGCACCTTGGCGAGCGCTCGGTGCACATAGTGCAC
>JBHEMF010000363.1:0-532 GCA_046352665.1 Thermoplasmatota archaeon | reverse complement strand
ACGATGCCAGGCAGCTCTACAACAGCCTGCGCACCGCCGGCCTGCTCCATCCGGCCAGCGTCCTGCTGACCAACGCCGAAGCCACGAGCAAGAACGTGCGGGACGCCTTCGCGCGCGCGGCGGCCGCGGCCGGCCCGAACGACACCTTCCTCTTCTTCTTCTCCGGCCATGGCGACCAGGTCGACGTGCCGGTCAGCGCCGCCGAGCTGGACCTGCTCGACGGCGAGACCACGTCTCTGGCCAACGACGCGGACATCACGGCGCACGCCAACGCCACGACGGGCGTGCACGGGGTCGGCGCTGGAAACGTCGTCGGAACGACGCTGACCCAGACGCTGACGAACAAGACGCTGACCAGCCCGGTGATCTCGACGATCGTCATCTGGCCGTTCGTGTCCGCCCCCGTCGCCTTGACCACGGCGAGGCCGGCCGACCACCAGAGCGCCTCACCCTCGTCGCCGGGCACAGCGACCGGCCCGAGCGGCGGGGCGT
Source organism: Thermoplasmatota archaeon (assembly GCA_046352665.1). Classification (GTDB taxonomy): domain Archaea; phylum Thermoplasmatota; class E2; order JACPAO01; family JAHFTW01; genus JAHFTW01. The sequence goes on along the minus strand of JBHEMF010000363.1, from coordinate 40 downwards.
GTGTCGTTTCCTGGGTCATCTCTCCTCCTCGGTTGGGGTG
>JBHEMF010000362.1:0-533 GCA_046352665.1 Thermoplasmatota archaeon | reverse complement strand
GGCTCAACGGGTCACACGCCGAACAACGCGTCGTAGGCCAAACATTCGCGTGGTCAATTCCGGACAGTCTCGGCACCAAGGAAGCCGCCTGCATCCCGATCCCCTTCGGCACCGCGCACGACTGCCTGTTCGAGTTCGGCCGGCTGCAGCGCGGCGAAAGCGTGCTGATCCACGCCGGCGCCGGCGGCGTCGGCAGCTTCGCGGTGCAGCTGGCCAAGCACATCGGCGCGACGGTTGCCGCCACCGCGGGCGGCAGGAACGCCGAATTCGTGCGGTCGCTCGGCGCCGACGCGCCGCCGCTCTACTACGTGACGATGCCGGCCGGGGCGATGCGGGGGATCGTGGACGCCGCGCGCGCGAAGGGCGGCTCGCCGCCCGACTCGAGCCTGTGGGGCATCGAGCCCGACGCATTCGGCGACGCCGCGCAGCCGGCGACTTTCATCGTGGACAGCAGCGCGTGGGCCGGACGCAAGCTCGCGGCCCTGCGGTGCCACCGCACCCAGATGGGCGCGAACAATCCGATCGCGTGGATC
>JBHEMF010000361.1:0-535 GCA_046352665.1 Thermoplasmatota archaeon | reverse complement strand
CTACCCGCAGCAGGCGCTGCGCCATGGCGAGCCGGCCGTGCGCGCGGCGGTCCGGCCCGCCGCGCAGGGCGGCTCGGCACAGCAGGCCGCGGCCGGGCAGACTGCGTCGGTGGGTTCTGAGGGAGTCGCGCCATGAGCCCGGTCGTCGCCGCCGTCGCCGCGCAGACCGGCTCGCGCCAGGTCGTCGCCTGGCATCCGCGCATGCTGGGCGCCGACTGGACGGCCGAGCTCGCCGCGGCCGGGCTGACGGTCGAGTCGATGCCGCCTGGCGCCGGCGCGGCCGGCGAGCTCTGGCTCGGCCCGGGCATGGCCCGAGGATATGCCCGCGGCGGTTACCCGCGGATGACGACCGGGGTGCCGAGCGGCACCCTCCGCATCAGCACCTGCAGGTCGGCGTCGGCGGCGCGCAGGCAGCCCCACTGCTCGTCGATGACCGCCGGCCAGGCGGCGGCCTACGCCTCCGCCCTGCGCCGCGCCCTGGCGGTCACTTGAACCAGGTGCGGGCGTACTCCCGGCTCTGGGGGTGGAGCAGGAG
>JBHEMF010000360.1:0-535 GCA_046352665.1 Thermoplasmatota archaeon | reverse complement strand
CGGCAAACCACGTTGACCGAGTCGATCTGGATCAGCGAGATCGCGTCGAACAGGTCGCGGACGTGGCGCTGCGTGGTCCGCGCCGGCCGCGCTCCGAAGCCTTGCGCCGCGAGCACGATCCGGCGCGCCTCGGCGGCCGACAGCTCCGACGAGCGCCGGCGGGCTCGGCTCGATCGCCGGATCGTTCGCCGCCGCGACCTTGATCGGCATCAGCGACGTCGCCGGCAAATACTACGTGCCCGAGCTCGGCGCCTTCCTGAAGGCACGCCGCGCCGCCCTCGACCCCGCCGACCTGGGCCTGCCGCCCGGGGTCACCCTGAGCCCGACCGGACTGCTGTCAGGCACGCCCACCGGTTCGGGGCACTACAGCTACACGGTCACCGGGACCAACGGCTTCGCCCCGGCGATCCACAAGACCTTCACGACCAACGACCCGGCCGGCTTCCGGCCGTCGACGGGCACCTGGTACGTGAAGGGTGGCCCCGTCGTCGCCTGGGGGGCGCCCGGCGACACACCGGTGGCCGCCGACTACGAC
>JBHEMF010000359.1:0-535 GCA_046352665.1 Thermoplasmatota archaeon | reverse complement strand
CACGTACACCGCGCCGCGCGAGGCCCGGTCGGCGAGCACCGCGGCCGCCGCCGCCCACTTGGCGCGCATCCGCTCGGCCGAGCCGAACCAGATCTCCGGGCCGTTGCGCAGCCGCGCGGTCAGGCCGTGGCTGCCGAGCTTGAGCGACTGGACGCGGCCCAGCAGCGCGGGCGGTGCGGCGCCGGCCAGGCCGGCGAGGGCACCGTCGCGGAGGTAGCGGCGGATGGTTCACTCCTTTCGACTCTCGACGGGTCGCCGCCCGGCGGCGGGGCCGGGCGGTGGCGCCGTCAGTTGTCGCGCGCTAGTGGCAGGGGACGCCGAGAAAATGGCGCCCGTCGTGGAAGAACTCGTGCAGGAACATGCCGGAGGTGGCGACCCGCGACGAGAGGAAGCCGCCGTCGAAGGAGATGGCGTAGAGAAGGCCGAGGGCCAGCGCCATCGCCAGCCAGGCCCAGGCGGGCAGGGTGGCAGCAGTGTTGCGGGCCGCTGCGGTGATCGTCGGCATGGGGTTCTCCTCCATCCTCGTGGTCCGGAG
>JBHEMF010000358.1:0-535 GCA_046352665.1 Thermoplasmatota archaeon | reverse complement strand
ACCTATTCCTATGAACAGTACGGAGACTGCCTCAACAGCGGGGAGGTGGACGCCGTCTACATCGCTCTGCCCAATAGCCTGCACCGCCAATACAGCGTCCAGGCCTCGCAGGCCGGCGTGCACGTGCTCTGCGAGAAGCCGATGGCGGTCACGGAGGAGGAATGTCTCGCGATGAGCCAGGCCGCCCGCGCCAACGACACGAAGCTGATGGTCGCGTACCGGCTCCATTTCGAAAAAGCGAACCTCGAAGCGATCCGGATCATTCAGTCGGGCCGGATCGGTGAACCGCGCCTCTTTGAGTCGGCGTTCACGCTCTCGGTGCGCGAAGGAGACATCCGGCTCCAGAAGGAGCTCGGCGGCGGCACGCTCTACGACATCGGCGTTTACTGCATTAACGCGGTCCGCAGCCTCTTTCGGGACGAGCCCGAGGAGGTTTTCGCCTACACCGCCAACAGCGGGGAACGCCGGTTCCGTGAAGTGGAAGAAAGCACCGGCGTCCTGATGCGCTTCCCCAAGGAGCGGCTTGCCGTTTTTA
>JBHEMF010000357.1:0-538 GCA_046352665.1 Thermoplasmatota archaeon | reverse complement strand
CCTTCACGGTGTACGTCCTTGCCGCCTCGGATGCCGCCGACAGCGACATGGACGGTATTCCGGACGCCATCGACACCTGTCCGGCCACCGCCGACAACGCCCAGGAGGACGCGGACGGCGACGGCCGGTTCCTGCTCAACCAGGCGGAGACCCTGTTCTCGATCGAGCTCGAGCAGCCGTTGGGGCCCGCTGAGCTCAGCGACCTGCTCCACCGACGAGTCCCGGTCTACGACAAGGACCGCGAGGGCCATTACAACCTGATCTCGGCGCTCCACAAGTCGATCCGCGGCTCCGATCCGCAGGCCGCGCTCTATTATCTCGCGCGCATGCTCACCGGTGAAGCTCCTGTGGTCCCTCCGCCGACCACCATGCTCGGCGCGTTGTATCGATATCTGCGCGAGGCCGACCCGAAGCATTTCCAACCGATGAATGCCAACTTCGGATTGGTCGACGAGCTCCCGATGCGGGTGAAGGACAAGAGGATCAAGCGCGAAAAGATCGCCGAGCGGGCGCTGAACGACATGGAGCGCTGGTGGTC
>JBHEMF010000356.1:0-538 GCA_046352665.1 Thermoplasmatota archaeon | reverse complement strand
CGCACGGGTTGGGCGTGCGGCCGCCCGCGTAGCCGGCCAGGAAGTCGTTCACGACCGTCCGCCGGAACTCGTCGCGCAGGTCGAGCGTGAAGTGCGGCAGGCCCATGCCGTGCGCGAGCGCGCGTGCGGCCACCACGGCCTGCGGCGAGCAGCACGCCTTCGTGCCGTCGGTGGCCGGGTCGGCCCACAGCTCGAGCGTGACCGCGGCGACCTCGTGCCCTGCGTCGAGGGCGAGCTGGGCCGCGACGGCGTCGTGCGGGAGCGGGCCGCCGGGCGGTGGGAGTCGACGCTGTCGGAGGCGAAGGACGCCGAGCGCCGCGCCGCCGAGCAGGTCGGACGGGTAGTGCACGCCGAGATACAGGCGCGACAGCGCCAGCCCCCAGGCCAGCGCGTGAAGCCCCATCGGGGCGGCGAGGGGAGCGAAGGCCTGCGCTCCGGCCAGCGACGTGGCGGCGTGAGCGCTGGGAAAGCTCAGCCCGGTCGGGGTGGAGGCGAGGGGCGGCAGCCCGCGCACGCGGGGTCGCGGGCGGCGCACCGC
>JBHEMF010000355.1:0-539 GCA_046352665.1 Thermoplasmatota archaeon | reverse complement strand
CCCCAGGACCGCGGAACTGACCGCGAATGACCGGCTGCGGGAGTACGTGCAAGATCGGCTGTCAGGCCAGGTCCGCCGCCCGGACGGGACGCCGGTGGCGGGACCGCCGGCAGCGCCGTGGAAGGGCCGTAACAAGCCGCATCGCAGCGACCGGCGGTGGGCGAAGTCGTGGAGCCCGGAGCAGATCGCCAACCGGCTTCGGGTCGATTTCCCCGATGATGAGTCCATGCGTATCTCGCACGAGGCCATCTACCAGGCCCTTTACGTGCAAAGCCGGGGCGCGCTCAAGCGCGGCTGGTGGCGTGCCTGCGCACCGGACGAGCGCTGCGCGTCCCCCAGGCCCGCACCCGCGGGCGGGGCAAGAAGTTCGTCACCCCCGAGATCATGATCAGCGAGCGGCCGGCCGAGGCCGCCGACCGGGCCCGGCGCTCGTCGGCGGCGGCCGACATCGAGCCCGGGGAGTACGAAGTCGTCCTCGAGCCGGAGTGCGTGGGCACCATCCTGATCTTCCTGGCCTTCTACGGCTTCAACGCCAAGCA
>JBHEMF010000354.1:0-539 GCA_046352665.1 Thermoplasmatota archaeon | reverse complement strand
GCATTCCACCAGAAGGCCGAGATCGGCGTGCAGACCGCCGCCGGCTACTTCGAGGGCACGCCGCACGGCGTGGAGCGGCGCTAGTCAGCTCCGGATCGGAGTCGCCGGCAGACGGGCCCACCGACGGCGGCGAGGATCAAGATCAACCCGCACGGAGCGACACGGCCGAAGATCGACCAGGCACCAAAGCGCGAGCCGCTGAGGAGGATCGCGACGTTCGCGGCGAGCCCGCTGCAGCGCGCCATCGACCGGCTCTCGCAGGGCAGCGGCCGCTCCGCGACGGCCGCGGCTCCCGCGACGGCCAACGAGGACGTGTACCGGGATGCGCTCCGCGTCGCGCTCCGCGATCGCGTGCCGCTTGTCGTGCGTCGCCTTGCCCCGCGCCAGCCCGATCAGGAGCTTGGCGAACCCGCTCTTGAAATACAGCTTCAAGGGCACGATCGTCATGCCCTTGGCCTCCGCGGCCCGGGCTAGCTTGGCGATCTGCCGTTTGTGCGCCAGGAGCGTCCGCACCCGCGTCGGGGCGTGCTGGTGCGGAC
>JBHEMF010000353.1:0-540 GCA_046352665.1 Thermoplasmatota archaeon | reverse complement strand
GGCGTGCGCACCGTGGCGTCGGCGTACGCCGGGTGGGTCACCGTCCGCGACCCGACGTACACCTCGCCCGTCGAGCCGGACGACTCCAGCCGCGACAGCACCCCGTCGTTCACGACGCCGCCGAGCAGCTCGACGGCGCGGGCGTCGTCGCCGAGCAGCTTGTCGAACGCCGCGCCGATCCCGGCCGCCACCTCGGCCGGCGACCGCCCGACCAACCGGGCGAGCAGGTCGGGCCAGCACTGCTCGCCGAACAGGCCGGCATCTCCCTTGGCCTCGGTGACGCCGTCGGCCGCGGTGGCGAACCTGGCCGTGAAGTAGGTCGTGCGGCCGTCCTGGGCGGCGATCGGGTGCGTGGTGCGAGCGGGGCGCCGGCGCTCGACCGCGCCGGTCTCGCCGTGCAGGCGCCGCAGCAGCGGTTCCACGAACGCCAGCCAGGAGACGACGCCCGAGAGCGGGTTGCCCGGCAGCCCGAACACCCACCTGTCGCCCCGGCGCCCGCAGAACAGCGGCTTGCCGGGCTTGACCCTGACGCCCCAGAAG
>JBHEMF010000352.1:0-541 GCA_046352665.1 Thermoplasmatota archaeon | reverse complement strand
GGCTTGTAGAGCTTGATCCACGTGAGGAAGCTCGACTCCTCCAGGCTCATGCGCAGGCGCCCGGGCTGCTCGCGCAGCTTCGTCGTCATCTCCGCGAGGTAGTCGCGGAAGCGCTCCTCGGTGATGAGGCCGGCGCGGGCGAGGACGAGGTGGTCGTAGTAGCTCGTGAGGCCTTCCATCGCCCAGAGAAGCGTCGTGTGCACTTCCTTCGTGTAGTCGAAGGGGCCCAGCACGAGCGGCCGTAGCCGCTTCACGTTCCACGTGTGGAAGAACTCGTGCGCCTCGAGCGCGAGGAAGTCCTCGTACTTCTTGTCCGGCTGGAAGGTCATGCGGTCGACGCCGCTCACGTTGCTGTTCTCGTGCTCGAGCCCGCCGCGCGCCTTGTCCGACAGGTGCAGGATGAACACGTAGCGGTCGTAGGGAAGCTCGCCGAAGATCGCGCGCTCCTCCTCCACGATCGCCTTGAGGTCGCGCGCGAGGCGGCGCTCGTCCTCGTTGCCCCGCCCGTACACCGCGATCACGTGCTCCTTGCCGTCCACCG
>JBHEMF010000351.1:0-543 GCA_046352665.1 Thermoplasmatota archaeon | reverse complement strand
TCCCACAGCCGCGGCGGCCGGCGGTCGAATCGACCTCACCGCAGCCGCAGGCGGACCTGGCGGGTCCGGGTGCGGTTCGGGACCGCGAAGGAGAGCGTGACCTCGGTGCCGGCGGGGAGGTTGCGGGCGACGGCGCAGTAGGACGCCAGGCTGGAGCCGATCGGGCGGCCGTCGACGCCGGCCAGCAGGGCGCCGGGCTCGATGCCCGCGGCCGCGCCGGGCGTGCGCGCCGCGATCGGACCGGACGACTGCGACGACCTGACTCGGGAGGCCGGTTTTCCAGGCGCGCCCCTCGCCGCGGTCGCCGCCGACACGCTCGCCTCCGAGTACCGCGTCCTGACGGAGTCCCGCGGCCTCGTCGACCGCTCCGAGCGCGGGCGGCTCGCGTTGACCGGGCCCGAGGCCAAGGAGTTCCTGCACGGGCAGGTCACCAACGACGTCGAGGGGCTCGAGCCCGGCGCCTACCGGTTCCTCTCCGGCCACGGCACGACCACCTTCGTGCCGGTGCGGCGCGGCGAACAGCGGGAGACTGCCGGATACCTC
>JBHEMF010000350.1:0-544 GCA_046352665.1 Thermoplasmatota archaeon | reverse complement strand
CACGTGATCAGCGGCGTGCTGTGGATTGGATTGCTGTGGTACCTCAACTTCGTGCAGGTGCCGACCATGCCGACCATCCAGCCGGTCGAGCATCGCGCGGCGATCAGCAAGTTCATCGCGCCCAACGTGCTGTTCTATTTCCGCTACGGCGCGCTCGCCACGGTGATCACCGGCCTGCTGCTGGCGTGGATGCAGGGCTACATCGTCCAGGCGCTGACCTTGCGCCCGGGCTTCGTGATGATCGGCATCGGCATGTGGATGGCGCTGGTCATGGCCTTCAACGTCTGGTTCATCATCTGGCCGAACCAGCAGAAGATCCTGGGCCTGGTCGAAGCGACCGCCGAGCAGAAGGCGGCTGCCGCCAAGCCCGCGCTCTATGCCAGCCGCTTCAACACCATGTTCTCGATCGGCATGCTCTACTGCATGGTGGCGCAGCAGAACGCGCCCATCTGATCGGTCCTAAAGAAATCAAGGAAGCGGGGCCCGATCGGGCCCCGTTTCTTTTGGGCGAGCGTTTGCGCATATCTGGTGCGCCTCCCAGCCC
>JBHEMF010000349.1:0-545 GCA_046352665.1 Thermoplasmatota archaeon | reverse complement strand
CATCGACACTTTCATCCTGGCCCGCCTGGAGGAGGCCGGCGTCACGCCCGCCGCGCCCGCGTCCCGCGCCCAGCTGCTCCGCCGCGTGACCTTCGACCTGATCGGCCTGCCGCCCACGCCCGCGGAAATCGACGCCTTCGTCCGCGACCCTGCCCCGGACGCCTGGGACAAGGTCATTGACCGGCTGCTGGCATCGCCCGCTTATGGCGAGCGCTGGGGCCGGCACTGGCTCGACCTCGCCCGCTACGCCGACTCCAACGGCTACGAGCACGACGAGGTCCGCCCGGACGCCTGGCGGTACCGCGATTACGTCATCCGCGCCCTGAACGCCGACAAGCCGTTCGACCGCTTCCTCACCGAGCAGCTGGCGGGCGACGTCATGTACTCGCCGGGGGGCGCCCACGAGGCGCTGGCGCTGCACCCCTCGCTGGTCGACCGCATGGCCGACCACGCCCCCGACCCGACCGCCCCCGACCGCCACGCCATGGTGCGCCGCACGGTCAGCGTCCAGCGCCACGCCCCCAAGGCGGCGCTGCTGCGGGTGG
>JBHEMF010000348.1:0-546 GCA_046352665.1 Thermoplasmatota archaeon | reverse complement strand
GCTCGGCATAGGTGCCGCCGAGCGCATAATAGATTCCGGGCGGGAGCAGGCCGGGTTTCGCGAGCACGGCCTGCACATCGCGGATAGTCGAACCGAGATCGCGGCCGCTGATCCGGCCGGTGACGGCGAGCACCGGCTTGAGATCGTCGCGGTCGATTTGGGGCTGGCCGATGACGGTCGTGATGGTCGCCACGCGCGCGAGCGGAAGAAAGTGGCCGTCGGGCGCCCGCAGCTGCAGCGCGGCCGGGCTCTGGGCGTAGATCTCCGCGGCCTCGACGAACTTCTGCGCCACCGCCAGTTCGGCGTCGCCCAGGTGGATGCGGGCGGCGGCCTCGCGCTGTCCCTCGCGGCGGCGCCCGCATGGGCCGGCATCGTCTCGAACCCGTCAACCGATTCCGGCTACGTGATCACCCGTATCGTCTCCCAATTCCGCCTGCCCGGCGCCGCGCAACGCCTCGGGAAGGACGGTCAGGAACGCGGCCCCGAACACCGGTCCGTAGAAGACGGCGTCGCCGCCGACGACCGCGTAGACGAGCATGTCCACCG
>JBHEMF010000347.1:0-548 GCA_046352665.1 Thermoplasmatota archaeon | reverse complement strand
CATGATCTCGCGGCTCCAGCTGCATACCCCGTGGCGTCAGGAGTAGACGATGTCGCGTTGGATCGTCCGTGCGCTCGTGTCCGCGGTGCTGGCCGCGATTCTGTTGAAAGTCGTCCCGTTCGCGGCGGTGACGGCCGCCTTGCGCCGCGTCAGCCTGTGGACGTGGGTGACCAGCCTGGCCATCTTCCTGATCGGCTCGGTCGCAGCCGCCCTCGCGTGGAACATCTGGGCGCTGATCGCGGCACGCGCGATCCAGGGAGCCGGCGGCGCGGTCTTCCCGCTCAGCTTCGGGATCATCCGCGACGAGTTCCCACGGGAGAAGCTGGGCGTCGCGATCGGCCTCGTGTCCGCCGTGTTCGGCATCGGCGGCGGCTTCGGCATGAAGACCGGCCTCACGCCGGAGGACGCGCTGGTCTGCTACGCGGCGCGCAAGCTCGGCCGGCCGGTGAGATGGCGTGCCGACCGCGCCGAGGACTTCCTCGCCGCGCACATGGGCCGCGACCAGCAGCACAAGGCGCGCCTCGCCCTCGATGGCGATGGCCGCATCC
>JBHEMF010000346.1:0-551 GCA_046352665.1 Thermoplasmatota archaeon | reverse complement strand
GTTCTACATCTGGGCGGTCCTCAGCTTCCTCCTGCCTGGCCTCATGGGCCTCGCCATCGGCCACACCTGGCTTTCCTTCTGGCACGGCGTCCTCTGGGGCGGCCTCGTGCGCCTCGCGCTCGGGCACCACGTGACGTGGGCCGTGAACTCGGTGTGCCACACGTTCGGCCAGCGCGAGTTCCAAAGCCACGACGAGTCACGCAACGAGTGGGTCGTCGGCCTGCTGGGACTCGGCGAGGGATGGCACAACAACCACCACGCCTTCCCGAAGGCCGCCTACCACGGCATGAAGTGGTACCAGTTCGACTCGAACGCGTACGTCATCCGCGCGCTCAAGCGCGTCGGCCTCGTGAAGAACGTGTGGATGCCCCGCCGCGAGGACATGGAAGCGCGCCGCCTCAAGAACCGCCAGCGCGAGGGCGACGCACCCGCCGCCCCCACGCCCGACGCGGCGTGAGCGGGCGAGCGCGCGGGCGGGCGGGCGAGCGCGCGAGAGTTCCGCCTCTTTTCGATCCCGAGCCCCGCATCGTGGCGCTCGCTAAGGCGAAACC
>JBHEMF010000345.1:0-553 GCA_046352665.1 Thermoplasmatota archaeon | reverse complement strand
TTCGAGGACCGCAACTCGCTGCACCGGGCGAAGGCGGACGAGGCGTACCAGATCGGCGAGCCCGGCCACCCCGTGCGGGCCTACCTGTCGGTGGACGAGATCGTCGGGGCGGCGGACATCGACCTCGTCGTCGAGGTGATGGGCGGCCGGGTGCCCTCCGGCGAGCTCGTCCGGCGTGCGCTGCGGGGCCGCAAGCCGGTGGTCACGGCCAACAAGGAGCTGGTGGCGCACGAGGGCCCCGAGCTGTTCGACATCGCCGAAGCCGCCGGCCTGCGCCAGCTCGTCGCGCTGTGCGCGCGTGCGCGGCAGCACCACGTTGCGCGCGTCGGTCACGACGGCGGAGTCCCACATGTCCTCCGGCTGCACGCTCGCACGGGGCACGCTGCTCCCGTCGGGAACCGTGACGCGCACGTTCACCTCGCGGCCCGCGTCGAAATGCGCGACCCCGACGTCGCGGACCTCGCTCGCTGCGAGGGCGGCCGTCTCGAGTCGCAGGGGGGCCGCGCCGCCGATGCGGAGGAAGACTTCCGCGGGGACGCCGGTGACCCCGAGC
>JBHEMF010000344.1:0-554 GCA_046352665.1 Thermoplasmatota archaeon | reverse complement strand
GGCTGCACTACACGGCCGACTACCCCCAGACCGACCCGGCGGCGCGCGACCGCAGGGCGGCCGTGCTCCGCGTACCGGTCGGCCTGCGCGGCCCGGCGGACGTGTTCACCTGCGCGGACGACCTGGTCAACGCCGCCGAGTCCGAGGCGACCACGTTGAGCGAGACCAGGGACATCGCCGAACGCGAGGCACTGGAGACGGCCATGGGCGCCGGCGGCACCGGCAAGGGCACCGCCGCCGCGACCAGCGACTACAGCGCCGTTCCCCTCACCGCCGTCACCTTCGCCCCGGGCGAGACGGCCAAGACCGTGGCCGTCGCCGTCACCGGCGACACCGCCCCCGAGGCCAACGAGACCCTCAACCTGGTGCTGTCGTCGCCCACGGGGGCCACCATCGCCGACGCCACCGGCACCGCCACCATCGTCAACGACGACGGCTCGGCCTACCTGCGTGTCGACGACCCCTCGGTGACGGAGGGCAACTCGGGAACCACCGTCGCCACCTTCACCCTGACCCGTTCCGGCAACATCGGTGGCTCCTCGACGGTGAAGGTC
>JBHEMF010000343.1:0-555 GCA_046352665.1 Thermoplasmatota archaeon | reverse complement strand
CCACATCTTTCTGATTTTCTTTTCTTCTGACTCCTGAATTCTGGATTCTGAATGCTGTAGTTATTATGCTTCTAATCATCACCATCTCAACCTTCGTTTGCATCTCGTTTGGCGTGCTGGGCCTGTACTGGCTGGTGCATCGCCCGCAGAGCGCGGCGACCGAGCGCCTCGGCTCCCCCGGTCCCCGCAACGGGAAGCTCGGCGACGCCGATCGCCACAGCCCTGGGCCGAACACGACACCTCGGCTTCCGTCGGCCCCGGCGGAGACGGTGCCGCTGGATGTGCGGATCACGGTTGCAGGGGGGCTGTTCGTGACGGGGACGGACACCGGCGTCGGGAAGACCGTCGTCACGGCCGCCCTGGCGGGGGCCCTTCGCGCTTCCGGCCTCGACGTCGGCGTGATGAAGCCGGTCCAGACGGGCGCGCTGGAGACCCCCGAGGGGCTGGTCGCGCCGGACGCGGCGCTGCTGGCACGCGCCGCCGGGGTCGACGACCCGCCGGAGCTGGTGTGCCCGGTGCTGCTGCGGGCGCCCCTGGCGCCCTCCGTTGCCGCGC
>JBHEMF010000342.1:0-557 GCA_046352665.1 Thermoplasmatota archaeon | reverse complement strand
GAGTCGGGTCGTGCTCGCGGGCTACTCGAACGAGTTCCTGCACTACTTCACCACGCCCGAGGAGTTCGAGATGCAGCACTACGAGGGCGGCTCGACGCTGTACGGCAAGTACAGCTCGAACCTGATCGAGGACGACCTGGCCACGCTCGCGGGCGACCTCGCGCGGGGCGCAGCGCCCCCTGGCCCGGCGGACTTCGATCCCCACAACGGCCTCGCGCCCGACTTCACCCCGTACGACCCCGGGCCCGCGCACGGGCGGGCGGCCGCGCAGCCTCGCGATCGTGCCGCTCCTCGTGGACGAGCGCGCGGTCGGCCTCCTCGTCGCCGGCGGCCCGCGCCAGCATTTGCGCTTCGAACCGGGCGCGCTGGTCGAGCGGGTCGTTGAGCTCGGAAAACGCGTTGGCGATCTCCCAGCCATAGACATAGGTCTCGAACCGCTCGACGAGCCGCGGGTCGTTGCGGTCGGCTTTGGCGAGCGGCGAGATGTCGCGCGGAAACCCGGTGACATGCACCGGCTGGATCAGCCGGTCCTCGACGCGCGCGGCAAACGCCGCTTC
>JBHEMF010000341.1:0-558 GCA_046352665.1 Thermoplasmatota archaeon | reverse complement strand
GTCTTCGCGAACCCGAACCTGACCTGGGAGCGGCTCGAGTGGCTGCGTGGGACCACCACGCTGCCGATCGTCCTCAAGGGCATCCTCCATCCGGACGACGCGCGCGAGGCCCGGGAGCTCGGCCAGCCTGCTCATGTAGAACGCCTCGTAGGCCGCCAGGTCGGCGACCGCGACCCGGACGATGTAGTCCGGCAGGCCGAACATCCGCCGGCACTCGACCACCTCGTCGAACGCGGCGATCCCGGCCTCGAACGCCTCGACGGCCGGCGCCATGGCGTCGACCATCGTCTTGTCGTCGAGCTCGGCACGGCCGCGCTGTCGCACCCCCTCGAGGCCGGCGCGCAGCGCCGCCTGGCGGGCCGGGTTCTGGCCCAGCCCGGCCTGCAAGACGCTGCCCATGACGACCTCATCGACCACGCCGGGGGTGGCGTTGGCGCGGCGCAGGGCCTCGGCCAGCGCCACCGCCCCGAGCGCGGGGGCGCTCAGGTCGGCCAGCGCGCCGAGGTACTTGCCGATCGGGGTGCGGGCGGCGGAAAGGATGAACGCATCGGCCATGAA
>JBHEMF010000340.1:0-560 GCA_046352665.1 Thermoplasmatota archaeon | reverse complement strand
GGGCTCTGGCGTGCGGCCGCTCACGCGCCGCGGCCGCGAGGGAAATCGCTCAAGCGGCCAGGCGCACCGTTTCGCCCAGCGCCTGGCGGAGGGAGACCTCGCGCTGCTCGGGGCTGATCGAGAGGCCGTCGGCGGCGACGAACTCGGGCTCGATGCCGATGAAGTTGAACACGCCGCGCAAATAGGTCTCGAGATGCTCGAGCGCGGCGGCTGGCGAGCCGGTATCGTAAATGCCGCCGCGCGCCAAGGCGACGATCACGCGCTTGCCCTCGATGAGTTGCTTGACGGGGTTGAGCTTGAGGCGGACGTTGCGCTCGCGGTTGTCCTGGCCCGGCATGATGAAGGTGCGGTGGACGTACCGGTTCTTCATGAGGCCTTCACGCAGCGGGATGTGCGAGGCCTCCGCGTATCCGGCGGCGTGCGCGCGACCGGAGTCCCCGCGGACCCGAGGTACGGCTGCCGCGTCCCGGTCTCCCCGGACGTGCCGAGGTACGGGGTACGAGGCACGCTACGGCCTCACAGGGCCTGCGGCCTTGGGATTCGCCGCCGGGCTCGCGGGG
>JBHEMF010000339.1:0-560 GCA_046352665.1 Thermoplasmatota archaeon | reverse complement strand
AGATCATGCGGCTCGCGTCGGGGTCGATCAAGCGGATCACGCTCGAGCTGGGCGGGAAGAGCCCGAACCTCGTGTTCGCGGACGCCAATCTCGACGATGCGATTCCGAGTTCGGTGTGGTCGATCTACTACTCCGCCGGGCAAAGCTGCGAGGCGCGCTCGCGGGTGGTTGTCGAGCGTTCGATCTACGATGATTTCGTCGCGAAGTTCTCTGCCCTCGCGCAGCAGTTGCGGGTCGGCGATCCGCTCAATCCGGAGACGCAGGTCGGCTCCCTGATCTCGACGGCGCACCGCGACAAGGTGCACGGGTTCGTCGAGCAGGGACGTGACGAAGGCGCCGAAGTCGTCACCGGTGGAGCGATCGGCGACGGCAAGGGCGCGTTCTATCCCCCGACCGTCCTTGCGGGTGTCGAAAGCCCAATGGCGGTCGCACAGGAGGAGATCTTCGGGCCCGTCGTCACGGTAATCCCGTTCGAGGACGAGAAGGATGCGATCCGCATTGCGAACGACGTGCGGTACGGGCTGATGGCAACTGTCTGGACGGGGGACCCCGCGCGCGGC
>JBHEMF010000338.1:0-562 GCA_046352665.1 Thermoplasmatota archaeon | reverse complement strand
GGCTTGCGCGGCTGCGCTGCGGCCGGAGTTGGGCGCTTGGGCGCTTCGGCGACCGGCTCGGGTGCGGGCTTGGGAGTTTCGGCCGGCGGAGCTTCGCCCGGACGGCCCAGAATGCGCCTCTTCTTGACCTCGACCACGACCGTGTTCGAGCGGCCGTGGCTGAAGCTCTGCTTGACCTTGCCGGTCTCGACCGTGCGCTTCAGCCCCAGCGGCACCCTGCCGAACACCGTCGTCTCCAACACGACCAAGCAGTTCTGCGTGCGCGCCCACGGCAACGCGGGCAGCTCGGACCACTACCACCTGGTGCTCCTCGGCCTGCCGACCGGCGCCGTGGAGGCCGGGCAGGACCTCGGCACCCTGCACGTCCGGATGGACGCGCTGCGCGCCGCCGTCGCGCCCTACCGCTCCGTGGCCGGCCTCGAGGTCTCGACGGACTTCCCCCACCGCATGCGCATCGAGGTGCTCGAGCGCCGGCTGGTGGCCGTGCTCCAGGTCGGCGACCAGCAGCTGCCGGCCACCGGCTCGGGCCTCGTGCTCCAGGGCGAGGTCGCCGACCGCGACC
>JBHEMF010000337.1:0-564 GCA_046352665.1 Thermoplasmatota archaeon | reverse complement strand
CGCGCGCCTCGCCCAGAAAATCGACGCGCCGGCGCAGTGGTGCGAGCTCGTGCTGCCCGCGCGCACGGCGGCGCAGCTGCGCGAGGTGTGTGCGTCGGTGCGTTACCGCGCGCTGGTGCACTGCGCATGGGGCTTCGGCGAGCGCCTCGCGCACGGCGTCGACCACGGCGTCGTGGTGGGGCACGTCCGACGGGAACCGCACCATGCCGCGTCGCGCGCGGAACTCGTCGGCGGCGCCGAGCAGGCGAGCAGCGGTGACCGCGTCGCCATCGAGCCAGGCCGTCTCGGCTGCGACGTCGACGGTCTCGGCGATCGCCGACACCCGCACCAGCTCCTTGTAGGAGAGGTAACGGAACATCTGCATGCTCTTCAGCACCTCGAGCTTGAGGTTCAGGTCGGAGCCGCGCTGCGCGAGCTCGGCCGACGCGCTGACGGCGACGACGCGGATCACGACCGCGGTGATGTTGTCGTGGCCGCCGCCGGCATTCGCGTGCTGACCGACGTCGCGGAACTGAAGCTGGAAGACGCGCGCCTGATCCGCGTCGCGGCTCATCGGCTCCAGCA
>JBHEMF010000336.1:0-564 GCA_046352665.1 Thermoplasmatota archaeon | reverse complement strand
CACCTGGAGTGTCAACTCCGTCTGCCACGTCTGGGGATCGCGGCCCTTCCGCAGCGGCGACCACAGCGCCAACAACGCCGCCGTCGCCCTGCTCAGCCTCGGCGAAGGCTGGCACAACAACCACCACGCCTTCCCCACCTCCGCGCGCCACGGCCTGTTCTGGTGGCAGTTCGACCCGACCTACCTGATCATCCGCGCCATGGAAAAAGTCGGCCTCGCGCGCGACGTCCGCACCCCCACCGAATCCGCCATCGCCACCAAGCGGGCGGACGACCGTCGGCGCCGGGCGGCGTGATAAGCGAGATACCGTGGTACAAAGCGTGCATCAACGAGATAAAGCGGGCCCGGCGCGTCACGAAACGTCACGCCGCCGGGCCCGACTCGTCGCAATCCCATCCGAATATCGGCCTACGACACCTTGTCCCTCGCCTTGTCCCACGCGAACCGCGCCGCGTTCTTGAACTTGTCCCAGGTGCCGGGGTTGTGCTCCTCCCAGCGCCGCCGCGCGTCGTTCTCCACCGAGTTCCAGTCCGCACCGCGGTGCTCGCTCGCCAGCGTCTGTCC
>JBHEMF010000335.1:0-565 GCA_046352665.1 Thermoplasmatota archaeon | reverse complement strand
AACATCAGCAGCGTCGATTCGAGTTTGAGGTACAGCTCCGACGTCGCCCGGACATCCTCCAGGCAGTAGAGCGCGATATCTTCGTAACGTCCGGCACGATACAAGGTCTCCACGGCGCGGCCATCCATGCCGTCACTCTTCGAGCTGACGATTCCGAATGACTTGCATGCGAGATCGAGGTTGAAACGCATCTGCCCGGCCTTGGTGGAGACGACGATGCCGAACGTCTTGGCCTGCTTGGCGTTGCCGATGGCGGCCCAGCGTTGCTTCAGGATGCGGCCCTTGGCCTCCGTCAAGGTGCGCACGCTGCCGTCGTACGGGTTGGCCGCCGTGATGCGCTTCTCCGTCTCCAGCGCGAGGGCGAGCGGGCGCGCCACTACTGCCTCAGCTTCCTGGACGCGCCGCTGCCCGGCTGGGAGGACACGCTGCCGTCGTTCTCGCCCGGCGAGGAGCTTGCGACGCGCGACGTGGGCGCGAAGGTGATGAACGCGATCAAGCATCACACGCCGACGATGATCGGCGGTGCCGCCGACCTCGTCGAGTCCACGAAGACGGAGTTCAAGGG
>JBHEMF010000334.1:0-566 GCA_046352665.1 Thermoplasmatota archaeon | reverse complement strand
GGTCCGGGCGGCGGACCCGGACGTGCCGTTCGTCTTCGTCTCCGGGGAGCCGGGCGAGGACGCGGCGGTCGAGGCGCTCAAGAGCGGGGCGAGCGACTACGTGCTCAAGGCCCGGCTGGAGCGGCTGGCCCCGGCGGCGCGGCGCGCCCTGGCGGAGGCGGGGGCGCGGGAGGAGCGGCGGCGGGCGGAGGCGGCGCTGCGCGATCTGAATTTACGGCTCGAGCAATTGGCCGGTCAAAGAGGCCGAGAACTCGATGCCAGCCGCGCGCAAATGCAGGCTTTCTTCGACAACCTCGTCCGGGAGCTCGACAAGGTCGAGTTCCTGCGCCCGGTGGAGAAGCGGGAGACCATGCTGGTCAATTTGCGCAACATCTTCACCCGGATGGACCCGACCAAGCAGGACATGCACACCCTGCACGGCGTGGTGATGGCGATTGCTGAGGGCCGCAAGGGTTCGGCCAAGGGCGGCGTGCTCGATGGCGCGCAGGCGACGCGGCTGCGCGCGCTCTTGGCCGAGCACGGGCAGGGCGGTGACGACAGCAGCGGCACCGTGCGCGGGCTGGCGC
>JBHEMF010000333.1:0-567 GCA_046352665.1 Thermoplasmatota archaeon | reverse complement strand
CAAGTCGACCGTGGAGAAACTGGTGTCGTCGGTGACGGGCAAGGAAGACCAAGAGATGCTGCGGAACTTGCTGGCGAAAATCGGATTGAGCGAACCGACAGGCGGCAAGATCGTGGGCCGCCGCGTGCACGTGGCCTACATCAACATGCTCGGCGACTACCGCCGGGCCGAAGCCGACGCGATCATCAAGAAAGCGGGCAGCGGAAAGATCCCGCCCGAGGATGTCGCGAAGCTCGTGCTCGCCTACGAGCCGGTCTGGGCGATCGGCACGGGCAAGACGGCCACGCCGCGCCAGGCCGAGGAAGTCCATCACTACGTCCGCAAGCTGATCACCCAGAGGGCCGGCGAGGCCGTCGGCCAGGGGATCCGAATCCTGTACGGCGGCTCGGTCAATCCGAAGAACGCGGCCGAAATCCTGGCATTGCACGAGGTGGACGGCGCGCTGGTCGGCCGATTCGGCGAGGTGCGTCCGGGTGTGCGGGACGCCCTGGACATCACGGGAGGGGCGGCGCTCGTGGAGCTGTCGCTCGAGCCGCTGCTCGCGGCAGCGAAGTCGTCGCTGAGCGT
>JBHEMF010000332.1:0-568 GCA_046352665.1 Thermoplasmatota archaeon | reverse complement strand
CGCGTTGGTCACGCGCTGCATCAGCGCGCCGGAGAGGACCGCGCAGCCGGCCGTGAGGGCGGTCGTCTGCAGTGCGCTGGTGCGGTGGTTGAGATCGAAGTAGCGCACGCCGGGCGCGAAGGCGCCGGCGAGGTCGTAGGCGGGCGGGGTGGCGTCGTCGGTCTCGCCGACAGTCGTGGTGTTGATCACCAGGTCCGCGAGGAAGGCGGCGGGCCGCGTGACCACGGTGCCGCGCGGGAGCGTCGCGACGACGGCCGCGGCGCGGTCGGTCCTGCCCCGGCCGGCGAGCACGCCTAGCAGCGCGAAGCCGACGTACGCGAGCGTGCGGTTCGTGAAGGCCCAGGACTCGTCGGGCGAGGCCGACCAGACCATCGTCAGCCCGCACCAGGCCGCGAGCCCGGCGAGGCAGCCGAGGAACGCCGCCGCCGCGGCACCGGCCGGCGTGTTCTCCGTCGCCGCGCCCGCTTCGGCGGCGGCGGTTCTCACGGGCGCTCCCGTTTCGCCCGCTTCGATCTGGACGTAGACGACTTTCGGATTCGACCGCGAGACGTCGAGCGCGACGCGGCCC
>JBHEMF010000331.1:0-569 GCA_046352665.1 Thermoplasmatota archaeon | reverse complement strand
GGCTCCGCCTCCGCCTCGGCTTCAATCGGCTCGGCGTCGACCTCCTCGGCCTCGGGCTCGGCCTCCGCCTCGGCCCCCGGCTTCCGCGTTCGCGGCGCTCGGGTCGGCTTCTCGGCCTCGCCCTCGGCGGTGATCGGGAGAGCGATCTCCGGCCCACCGGAGACGAGCGCCGCATACGCCGTTCCGTCGAGCACCCGCGTGATCCGCACCTTGACCTTCTTGCCGACCAGCCTGGCCGCGTCCCCAACGGCCACGGTCGTTCCGTCCACCTTGCCGACTCCCGCCGCCGCGTCGTAGAGACCGACCTCGACGAGCTTCACGTCGAGCTGCTTTCCCTCGGGCAGCGGGCTCTCGTCCTGGAGCGGCTCGAGCTTGCCCTGGGCGAGCACGAGGAAGTGGTCGAGGTGGACTCCTTCCTTCCCCTCGAGATAGAGGCGGCGTTTGGTCAGCGCTTCGAGCTCGGCGACAATCGCTTCCCGCGCGGCGACCCGCTCTTCGGCTCGACCGTCTCGATCCTCGAACTGGGCAGTGACTCCATCAACAACGCCGGCCAGGTCGTCTTCCACGCC
>JBHEMF010000330.1:0-573 GCA_046352665.1 Thermoplasmatota archaeon | reverse complement strand
CGGCTTCCTCGCGGACGGCGAGACCCTGGCCGAGCGCCGGTCGACGGAGACGCTGGCCGCGGCCAAGATCGTCGGCGTCGACCGCCACGAGTTCCTCGGCTACGGCGACTCGGGCATGGCGGGGACGGCCGACAACGACGACCCGGCCTGCTTCTGGCAGGCCGACCTGGACGAGGCCGCCGGCAAGCCCGTTGTCGAGGAGATCGACGGCGCCGGTGGCCGCGCGCTTGCCGTCGGCGTCGATGTTGCTGACGAGCCCGGCGTCCAGGCCGCGGTGGAGTGGGTCGCCGAGGAGCTGGGTGAGCCGACCGTGCTGGTCAACAACGCCGGGCTCGGCACGGCGATCCCGGCGCTCAAGGAGCCGCCGGACGAGTTCCGCCGCGTGATCGACGTCAACCTCAACGGCTGCTACTGGATGGCGCAGGCCGCCGCCGCCGTGATGGAGCCGGGCAGCGCGATCGTGAACATCTCGAGCGTCCTCGGCCTCACCACAGCGGGCCTCCCGCAGGCCGCCTACAGCGCGAGCAAGGCCGGGCTGATCGGGCTCACGCGCGACCTCGCGCAGCAGTGGAC
>JBHEMF010000329.1:0-573 GCA_046352665.1 Thermoplasmatota archaeon | reverse complement strand
GGACCAGGGCATGGTCTCCCTCGACGTCACCGACCCCGCGCACCCCAAAGAGCTCTCCAAGTTCACCGACTTCGGCCCAGCGAAGTACCGCGCCATCCACATGTGCCGCGCGTTCCCCGAGCTCACGGCCGGAAAGCAGATCAGCGTGTGCGAGCCGGAGATCGGCGGCGCGCAGGACACGGGCTACATGACCTTCCTCGACACCACCGACCCCGCGCACCCCGCCAAAATCTCCTGGTGGACGCTGCCGGCGCAGGACCCGCCGCTCGGCGTGCGCGACCTCGACTTCAGCCCGCACAACTTCGACGTCTGGGACGGCAAGCTCGTGCTGGCGCACTACCACGCTGGCGTGTGGGTCATCGACGTCCACGACCAGGAGAACCTGAAGGCGCCCAAGACCGTCGGTTTCTACATGCCCGCCAAGCCGCGCGCCGACCTGCCCGACCAAGTGCTGCAGCCGGATGTGTGGGGCGTGCAGCAGAAAGACGGATACCTCTACGCGAGCGACATGGCGACCGGACTCTACATCCTGAAGTATACGGGGCCGTAGCGTCACCCTCTTCACTGGCCGCT
>JBHEMF010000328.1:0-574 GCA_046352665.1 Thermoplasmatota archaeon | reverse complement strand
CCTGCGGGCTCCGAGGGCGCATGCGGCACGTGCTTCGACTGCAACGCAGCCGGCGCGTGCGCGCCGGTGGCGAACGGCACGAACGACGTCGGCTGCGACGCGGCGGCGACGGCCTGCTCGAGCTCTTTGCGAATCGTGTCGAAGATGACGAAATGCGCGTCCGGGTGCGCCGTCGTCGGCGCTTCTCCCTGCTCGATGAACTCGCCCGCGATGAAGCGGACACTCAAGTTTCACAAACAGAGATCGGGCAGCCCGCCATCTTCGCGATGCAGGTCTCCCTCTTCGCCCTCTGGAAGTCCATCGGCGTCACGCCTGCCGCCATCGTCGGCCACAGCGTGGGCGAGATCGCCGCGGCGTGCGCCGCCGGCGTCCGCTGGACGAGGCGGGCGAGCATCGCCGGCCCGAGCTCCACCGCGACGACGCGGGCGCCGCGCTCGAGCAGCTGACGGGTGGCGATGCCGGTGCCCGCGCCGACCTCGACCACGTGCGCCCCGTCGATGGTGCCGATGGCCTCGGCGAGTGCGTCGTAGATCTGGTGCGGATAGCTGGGCCGCGCGTCGTCGTACTCGTCGAC
>JBHEMF010000327.1:0-574 GCA_046352665.1 Thermoplasmatota archaeon | reverse complement strand
CTACAAGATGGACTTCGACGGGAGCAACGACACCAGGCTCACCAACAACCCGGCCGAGGACTCGCTGCCGGCTTGGGCGCCCGACGGCTCGAAGATCGCCTTCAGCAGCCGCCGGACCGACCCCGCCGCCGACGTCATGCTCATGAACCCCGACGGCACGGGCGTGGTGGACCTCACCAACTCGCCGGGCGAGGACGCTTGGGCCACCTGGTCACCGGACAGCAAGCAACTCGCCTTCCACAGCCGCCTCGACGACCCCGGCGGCGAGGAGATCTACCGGATCAACGTCGACGGCACCGGCCGGACGCGCCTCACGTTCAACATCGTCCCCGGCGACCCGGCCACGTCGTTCGACGTCTTCCCGGCATGGTCGCCCGACGGCACCCGCATCGCCTTCGTGTCCGACCGGGACGGGCTCCGGCACATCTACGCCGTCGCCGCCGACGGATCCGGTCTTGGTCGCCAGCGGGGTGGGACCTATGCGCGGATGCCGTCGAGCGCCCGTCGGATGGCGCGTCGGCACAGCGCCCGGAACTCGGTGTCGGAGAGGCCGACCCGGCCGCCGAGGTAGAGC
>JBHEMF010000326.1:0-576 GCA_046352665.1 Thermoplasmatota archaeon | reverse complement strand
CGTCTACGCCGTCAGTGAGCAGATGGTGGAAACGGCGGTTGTTTTCGATGAGGCTGGGACTTTCGGGGTTCGTGACCTTGCGGAGGGCGTCGGCGAGGGCTTCGGAGGGGAGATGGGAGTTCAGACGGGACAGGGCGGCGCGGAGGCGGCCAGCGGCGGTGTCGCCCCGGACGGCGGGGCGAACGCCAGCAGCGGCGCTCGTGAAGGCGGAGCGGATGCCGGGGACGGTGGGGAGGGCGGTGCCGGGGGTGGAGGCGCGAGTCGCGGACGACGGCGAGATCCTGGTGCGCGGCGACAACATCATGAAGGGATACTGGAACGACCCCGAAGCGACCGAGCGCACGATCCGCGGCGGCTGGTTCCACACCGGCGACGTCGGCGAGATGCGCGATGGATATCTCGCGATCACCGATCGCAAGAAAGACCTGATCGTGACGTCGGGCGGCAAGAAAATCGCGCCGCAGCCGCTCGAAGCGCGCTTCAAGCAGAACCCGCTCGTCGCCGAGGCCATCGTCGTCGGCGATGGGCGACGGTTCCCGGCGGTGCTGATCGTGCCGGCGTGGCCGGTGCTGGAGC
>JBHEMF010000325.1:0-577 GCA_046352665.1 Thermoplasmatota archaeon | reverse complement strand
CTGTGGCTGAGCGCTCGGGTTCGACTGCGCTGCCTGGTCGGCGGCTGCAGCTCCCCCGCCCGCCGCACTCAGCGCATTGAGGATCTCGTCGGCTTCCTCGGGCGTCAGCGCGCCCTCAGAGACGAGCTTCAGGATCTTCTCGACGTCAGGCATTGCTCAGGCCTCCTGGAGGCGGCGGGCCGCCTCGTCGACGTCGATCTCGCCGCGCGGCAGCGCGCGCAGCTCCGAGGCGAAGCGCAGCTCGTCGCCGACGTGGCGGTAATAGAGCGGCTTGATCCCGAACCGGTCGCGTGCGAGCACGAGCCGGCGCGCGCGTGTGTCCCACAGCGCGACGGCGAACATCCCGCGCAGCCGCTCCACGTAGCCCGGGCCGTGCTCCTCGTAGAGATGCACGTGCACCTCGGTGTCGCAACGCGTGCGAAACACGTGCCCGGCCGCGGCGAGCTCGTCGCGCGCACGCGGCTCGGCGGGGCCGGCGAAGACGAGGTCGGCGCGCAGGCCGTGGGTGCGCTCGAGCGCACCGAGCGCCCGCGCGGCGACCTCGGCGCCCTTCTGCGCCGAGGCGCGGCCCACGAAC
>JBHEMF010000324.1:287-577 GCA_046352665.1 Thermoplasmatota archaeon | reverse complement strand
CGGCAAGCCCATCACTGGCCACGACTTGACGGTGGCCGTCGACTCCGTTTTGGCGGGGAAGCCCGTCGAGGGCGCACAGAAGCCGAGCATGGGCTGCAACATCAAGTGGAAGTGAGCGTTTTTGGCATCTCAAAGTATTCGTCAATTGGTCGAAGCTGTTTCCAAAGGCCAAATCCGCGTTCCTGCTTTTCAACGGGGCTTCGTTTGGTCTGACGAGCGAATCGCATACTTGATGGATAGCATTTACAAGGGATATCCTATTGGGTCGCTGCTGTTTTGGAGAACAAAAC
>JBHEMF010000324.1:0-277 GCA_046352665.1 Thermoplasmatota archaeon | reverse complement strand
CTGAAGTCTGAACGAGATTTGGGTCCCTTCACGCTACCGGAAAAGGACCCGGATTACCCTGTTGATTATGTCTTGGATGGCCAGCAAAGGCTTACGTCCATTTTTGGGACGTTTCAAACGGAACTCACTCCGATTGAGGGCCGTTCCTGGCCGCGTGTCTATTTTGACCTTCAAGGTGCTCAAGATCCGGAGGAAACGCAATTTGTCGCATTCGATGGCGATACGTTCGATTCAACTCGCTACTTTCCTCTGCGGGTGATTTTTGACCCCGTAGCAT
>JBHEMF010000323.1:0-578 GCA_046352665.1 Thermoplasmatota archaeon | reverse complement strand
GCGCCGCGGTGATCGTCGTCGACGACGTGTTCTACACCGGGCGCACCCTGCGCGCGGCGCTGGACGCGCTCGCCGGAGCGGGGCGTCCGGCCTCGGTGGACCTCCTCGTGCTGGTCGACCGCGGGCATCGCGAGCTCCCGCTGCGCGCCACCTTCGTGGGCAAGAACGTGCCGACGGCGGCCGACGAGCGCGTCGCCGTGCGGGTGCGCGAGGTGGACGGCATCGACGGAGCCTTTTTGCTGGGCGGCACGTCGTGAACGTCATCCTTCGCGGCGTGCGGGTGATCGACCCGATGAGCGGCGTCGACCGCGAGGGTCTCGACGTGTGGCTCTGCGACGGTCGCATCGCCGCCATCGACCGTCGCATCTCCCCGCCGGGGGTGCGGGTCATCGACCTGAGCGCGCCGCCGGGACGGGCCGCGCGCGTGCTCTCCCCCGGTTTCATCGACCTGCACGTGCACTTCCGCGAGCCCGGCGAGGAGGCCAAGGAGACCGTCCAGACCGGCGCCAACGCGGCCGCGGCGGGCGGCTTCACCCAGGTGCTGGCCATGGCCAACACCCAGCCGCCCATCGACACGC
>JBHEMF010000322.1:0-579 GCA_046352665.1 Thermoplasmatota archaeon | reverse complement strand
GAAGAAGCTCATTGACCGCGCCGGGACGCAGTGAGAAAGTGGGTCGCATGCAGGGCAAGCAGATCGCCATCGTCTTCATCGCCGGAATCGTCGCCTTCGGCGCCGCCTTCGGCGTGGCCGACGTCTTCCTGGAGAAGTTCGTCCGCCGCGCCCGGCACATCGAGGTCCAGCTCATCGGCGACCGCCACGGCGGCCTCGTCCACCTCTTCGAGCGCGACTGTTCGCTGCAACGCCGCCATCAGAAGGTGTGGGAAGAGGCCGGCAGCCCGGCGCTCAATGCCTCCCAGCGCGACGAGATCGGCGGCATCTGCACCAAGGCGCTTACCAAGCTGGGCTATCTCGGCGCCGGCACCATCGAGTTCCTTTACGAAGACGGACGTTTCTATTTCATCGAAATGAACACCCGTTTGCAGGTGGAGCATCCGGTCACCGAAGCCATCACCGGCCTCGACATTGTGCGCGAGCAGATCCGCATCGCCGCCGGCGGCGCGCTGGGCATGGAGCAGAAGGACATCGTGTTCGAAGGTCATGCCATCGAGTGCCGCATCAATGCGGAAAATCCCTTCACCTTCCGCCCCT
>JBHEMF010000321.1:0-581 GCA_046352665.1 Thermoplasmatota archaeon | reverse complement strand
GGCCGGTGCGGCGCGGGCCGCCGACAAATTCGTCCTGCAGCTGCACGCGCCGGCGCAATTCCAGTTTGCCGGATATTACGCGGCGTTGTGGCAGGGCTATTACCGCGATGCCGGGCTCGAGGTCGAGATCAAGCCGGGCGCGGCCCGCGGTCAGCCGCCGATCGACCCGGTTCGCGAGGTGAGCGAGGGCCGTGCCCAATTCGGCACGGGCACCACCGAGCTTGTCGTGCGGATCGCGCAGGGCCAGCCGCTGCTGGCCGTGGTCCCCGCGCAGCGCGACGGGCGTGGTGCCGCATGACCGCGCCCACCGACGACCTGATGGTCCTCCTCCTCGCGGACGGGGCCGCGAACCCGGACCTGGCCGAGGCCGCCATCGCGGCCGCGGTGTCTGGCAGTGGGAAGCGAGGGGAGAACGCGTTCGTCACAGGTCGCTCAACCGCGCGTCAGGACGAGCGTGGCGCAGGTCCCGCCGGTGTAGCCGCCGTACACGCCGACCTCGCAGCCGGCGACCTGCGCGGCACCGGCATCGCCTCGGAGCTGCTTGACGATCTCGACGACGTGGGCGATGCCCAACACATAGG
>JBHEMF010000320.1:0-581 GCA_046352665.1 Thermoplasmatota archaeon | reverse complement strand
CGTCGACCCGGTCGAGCGCGCCGCCGCCTACGGCTTCCCCGGCGTGACGACCGACGGCAACGACCCCGAGGCGATGTTCGCCGCGGTCTGGGAGGCACGCGAGCGCGCGGTCTCCGGCGGCGGGCCGACGCTCATCGAGGCCGTCACGATGCGCATGCACGGCCACGCCGCGCACGACGACATGAAGTACGTCCCCAAGGCGCAGGTCGACGAGTGGCGGGCCAAGGACCCCATCGACCGCCAGGAGGCGCGGCTGCGCGAGCTCAAGGCCGAGCCGCCCCTCGCAGAGCGAAAGCCGGACGACAACGACGTCGTCGCCGTCCCCGTGGGCGCCTCGCCGCAGCGCGGGCCGAGCGACGCGTGGGTGACGGTGGTGGCGTTCCTCGACTACCAGTGCCCGTTTTGCGGGCGCGTGCAGTCCACGCTCGCCGAGCTGCAGCGCGCGAACCCCGACGTCCGCCTCGTCGTCACCTCGCCCACCACCGCCTTCGTGAGCCTGTTCGACGTCGCCCTCGGCCTCGGCGTCCTGCTTACGCTGCCTTACCTGTTGGCGCAGGTGGGTGGCTTCCTCTGGCCGGCCC
>JBHEMF010000319.1:0-582 GCA_046352665.1 Thermoplasmatota archaeon | reverse complement strand
GGCTACACCTACGCGTGGAACGACGCGGGGACGGATGCGGAGCTCCTCGCGGCCGACCGCACCGCCACGATCGACGGGCACGACTGGTACTTCCCGAGCCGGAGCCAGTGCCTCCAGTGCCACACCGCCGTCGCCGACCGCGTGCTCGGGCTCCGCGTGCAGCAGCTCGACGGGAGCTTCACGTACCCGGACGGCTCGACGGACAACCAGCTCGCCGTCCTGCAGCGCCTCCTCGGACGCCCAATCTTCCAGGCGGAACTCCACCACGCAGGTTTCCACGACGTACCCGGCGGCATCGAGCGCACCGTGGTGGGCGACGCCGGCTACTGGTCGGAGGCCAACGCCACGGCTTCCGGCCCCGACCGCCTCATCGCCACCTCCAAGGACTGGAAGCAGCGCCGGGCGGCACGGGAGATGGGAACCACCACCGGGCCGGCCCCGGCGGGGGCGAGCACGCTCGAGGCGATGGAGCACCGCCTGCGCACCGAGGAGGGCGCGGCGGCCTACGGGCAGCGCTCCTGCACCGTCGAGGCGGTCTTCGGCCAGGCCAAGGAGAACCGCGGCGTCCGCCGCTTCATGCGC
>JBHEMF010000318.1:0-584 GCA_046352665.1 Thermoplasmatota archaeon | reverse complement strand
ACCAGCGCGCGCTTGGCGGGATCGACGCTGACGCGGTGCACGAGCGCCCGGTCGAGCTTGAGCATGTCGGGGGCGATCAGCATCAGCTCGCGCAGCCCGGCGTAGTCCGAGCCGGCCAGGTCGACGGCGAGGCGGCCGCCGCGCGAGCGGACGTCGCCGCGGATCGCGCGCAGCTGCTCGTCGGAGAGCGACCGCAGCGCCGCTTCGCGCTCGTTGACGGCGGCGACCAGCGGGCGGTGACGGCGGAGGAGGGCGAGGGCCACGTAGCCGCCCATCGACAGCCCGGCGACCACCGCCGGGCCCACCTCCAGCCGCTCCATCAGCGCCGCCACCAGGGCGGCGACGGGCCACACCAGCAGGGCCAGCATCGGCATCGTCGCCTCGTGCGCCCCCGCCCGCGCCGCGGCGAACAGGGCGATCACCGCCAGGCCGGCGGCGACCAGCACCAGGCCTTGGTGCACGCGCAGCTTCCAGATCGCGGCGGCCGCAACGGCGACGGCCAGGAGGGCGCCGAAGAACAGCTCGTCGGTGGTCTCGTTGTAGGTGGCGAAGGCGCAGAGCAGGACGTCGAGCTTGTACTTGAA
>JBHEMF010000317.1:0-585 GCA_046352665.1 Thermoplasmatota archaeon | reverse complement strand
CGCAATCCCTACCCGAGGTAAGACCGAGTGAAAAGGAACAGTGACCGCTACCGGAAGTTCGCCGCCTCGCCCGACGACGACATCGCCGACGAGACCAGCACCACCAGGCTCTTCGCCTACGACCTCGCCGAGTACCGGGACGAGACGCGAGGCTTCTACTTCGACTTCGAGGCGGGGGCGCCGGGGCCGCTGCTGGCGACCTCGGGCGCGGTCGGCGACGCGCTGCAGCGGCTCGTCGACGGTGACGAGGTCAACCTTCAGCCGCTTCGCGATCGCGATCAACTTCGCGTCCACCTCGTCGTGCTGGGGCACTTCGTCGTCCAGCACATGGACTTCGTTTGTGGCGTGCCCGCGGAGCGCGTCGAGCATGTCGAGCCCGCGACGACCACGACGGCGCCGACCGCCACGTCGTCGACGCTTCCGCCGACGACGACCACGACCCGGCCGGCGCCGACCTCCACGACCACCCGTCCCCCGACGTCAACCACGACGGCGCCGGCCACCTGATGGCGGCTACTGCGTCAGCCGCTTGGCCATCCAGCGGGCGTCGCTGACGGCGTTGCCCTCGTAGTCGTTGTTGAAGTA
>JBHEMF010000316.1:0-587 GCA_046352665.1 Thermoplasmatota archaeon | reverse complement strand
TTCCAGGTCCGAGCCGTTCAGCGGAATGGCCTGTTGAACTTCCAACTACGTGATGCGTCTTATCTTCGGCGGCAATTTCTTCCAGAGCGCCTGACACACAAGCTGCAAGTGGAGCGGCTCTACGAATTCCCCAGGCTCTTGGAAGGTTTGGCCGTCATAATCTATATAGCGGACTTGCGCGAGTTCCTTGGCCAGATCCTCGACCACCTGATCGAGAACGCCATCGGCCAGACGCCGGCCGGCGGGCGCGTCACCATCGCCGCCAAGAAGGCGCTGGGCGAGGTGCAGCTCACGGTCGCCGACACCGGGCGCGGGATCCCGTTCAACGTCCAGGCGCACATCTTCGATCGCTTCATCGGCCGCGAGCGCGGCGGGCCGGGCCTGGGCCTGGCGCTGGTCAAGGCGCTGACCGAGCTGCACGGCGGCTGGGTGGCCCTGGAGAGCGAGCCCGGCGCCGGCGCCACCTTCACCTGCCACCTGCCGGAAGAGGCCCAGGCGGCGGCGGCCCAGCGCGAGCTGGCGCTCTAGAAGCCGGGATCAGTTCGCCGGGAGCGAGCGAGAGCAGGGGCGGGCCGGAAGCCCGGGAA
>JBHEMF010000315.1:0-588 GCA_046352665.1 Thermoplasmatota archaeon | reverse complement strand
TCCACGCGGACCGCGACGCGCCGCGCGAACAGCGTGGAGACGTCCCCGCGGCCCTCGCGCTTGAGCGTCCCGCGCACCGCGGTCTCCACGTCGGGAAGCGCCTCGATCACGGCGTCCTCCCCGGGCTGCGCCTTCGCGGCGCTCGCCGCCCGCCGCGCGGTGCTTCCCGTCCACAACCTCGCATGGCACGGCCTGACGTTCCCGGTGGAGGTGCTGCGCCGGCTGTCCGAGCTGTCCGCTCTCGGGCACCGGGTGCTGGTGGCCGCCTCGCGCAAGGACTTCGTCGGTGCGATCACGGGGCGGCCGCCGTCCGACCGCGACCCCGGCACCCTGGCCGGACTCCTGCTGGCCACGGCCACCAGCGTGCAGGCCGAGGCCGGGCAAGCCATGGCCCAGACGGTCACCCAGGCCACGACGGAGACCAAGGAGTCCGGCAGCCGTGATCGTCGGCGACTCGGCCTGATCGTGGACCAGCCCGTGCAGGCCCACCTCGAACATCAAAACGGCGCATCCCATGTGCGTCGTGTTGATGTTCGAGGAGCCAACAAGATCACATGACGCCTTGCCTCGGCCCTGCCAGCCGAGGGC
>JBHEMF010000314.1:0-589 GCA_046352665.1 Thermoplasmatota archaeon | reverse complement strand
GAGAAGGACTCCTCGCCGCTGGATCGCCTGCGCGGTCCTCTGCATCGGCAGCGCTGATGATCCCGCTCCCTGAGGTGACGGCGACGGGGGCGCCGGGCCGATGCGGCGAGCGCGCGGGGCCCGCCGCAAGCGCCTTCTACGAAAACCCGCCTGCCCGTCCGGGGCGCGTATCCTAGCCAGGATAAGGAGCCAGCCTTCGGAGCTGTACTTCGTGGGTTCGAATCCCACCGCGCCCGCTCTTTGCTACGCTCGCGGAAGGGGATGCGCCTCGTCGCGGGCGCGGCGCCGAGGGACGACGGAGGATCGCGTGTCGCGGCGCGGCAGATGAGGGCGCGCTACTCGAACATCTCGGTCTCGATCTCCGGCTTGTGCGGCACGGCGGCGACGCTCGGCTCGGTCTTCGAGTGCATGGTGAACTTGACCGAGAGGCCGCGCTTGTCCGGCTGCAGCTCGACCGGGCCCATCGCGACGATGAGCTTGAAGTACTGGTCGAGGAAGGCGGTGATCAGCTCGGCGGCGAAGATCGGGAGCAGCGGGTAGTGCGCGGTGCGCAGGTCGTTCACGGCCGTCCAGTCCGCGAGCCCCGTGA
>JBHEMF010000313.1:0-591 GCA_046352665.1 Thermoplasmatota archaeon | reverse complement strand
GCATGGAGACCCTGCCGGAAGTCGTCCAGGCGGTCGAAGGCCGGGCGCGCATTATCCTCGACGGCGGCGTCCAGCGCGGCAGCGACATCCTGAAAGCCATCGCCCTGGGCGCCGACGTGGTGGCGCTGGGCCGTCTTCAGGGCTGGGCCCTGGCCGCGGCCGGCCTGTTCACCCCCGCGGGCACCCGCCGCGAGCGGCTCGGTCCGGCCCCGGCGCGCGGGCTCCGCACGGCGCTGCCGCTGGTGATCTTCGTGGCCGAGGAGGCGGCGCGGGTGGTCGGCTTCGTCGAGGTCGGCCTGCGTTCGCACGCGGACGGCTGCGACGGCCGCCGGCCCGTCGGGTTCGAGGACGACGACGCGGCAATGACCGAGCGCCGGCTGCTGCAGAGCAACCTGGTCGGGCCGGCCGGTTACGTCTCGATGGAGGACGGCGCGGTCGGCGGCTTTATCCAGCGCGCGCTACCCGGCGCCGAAGACGAGTGCTCGGTGATCGAGATGGGTGGCTTCGACCACGCCTCGCAGGAGACGCGCGCGACCGAGGCCTCGGTGCGGGGTTTCTGGCATGCTTGGCGTCAGATGATCGGGGCGTGAC
>JBHEMF010000312.1:0-592 GCA_046352665.1 Thermoplasmatota archaeon | reverse complement strand
CACGGGATGCTCTTCCTCCGCACCGACTGGCCGAAGGGCCACGACACGACCGATCCGAAGTGGTGGAACGAATCGCCGTGTCTGACGAAGGAGGCCGCGGAGTGGCTCGTGGCGAAGGAGCCCGCCGTGCTCGGGTACGACTTCGCGCAGGAAGAGAAAGGCAGCGACTACCGCACCGCCGACGAGATCCGCGACGAGCTGTGGGCGAAGATGCTCGAGTCCTACGAAGACAAGGAAAAGCTGGTCGGCCGCGAGATCCTGCAGCGCGTCGAGCGCGACATCATGCTGCAGATCGTCGATCAGCAGTGGAAGGACCATCTCTACAGCCTCGACCATCTGAAGGAAGGCATCGGCCTGCGCGCGATGGCCCAGCGCGACCCGTTGGTCGAATACCAGCGGAAGGGCTACGACATGTTCGTCGGCATGCTCGAGGGCATCAAAGAGGAGTCGGTCGGCTTCCTGTTCAACGTGACCGTCGAGGCGGCCGCGCCGCCGGCCGTTGCGCCGCAGGAAGCGCCGGAAGGGCTTGCCGAGTTCGCAGCCGCGGCCGCCACCCAACCGAAGCGCGGCGGCACGCTCCGCACCGGTCAGG
>JBHEMF010000311.1:0-597 GCA_046352665.1 Thermoplasmatota archaeon | reverse complement strand
CTTCCACCCGCCCGAGCGGGTGGCCCAGAAGGCGCTGGAGGCCTGGGAGCTGGGCGCCACCGAGGTGTGCATGCAAGGGGGGCTTGCCGCCCAGCTCACCCCCCAGCGCTACCTGGAGTACCTGCGCGCGGTGAAGGACCCGCTGCCCGAGATGCACGTGCACGCCTTCTCGCCCGCCGAGATCGACTGGGCCATGCGCAAGTGGGAGGGGAGCCTCGAGGAGTACCTGCGGATGCTGCGCGAGGCGGGGCTCGACTCCACGCCCGGCACCGCTGCCGAGATCCTGGTGGACGAGGTGCGCCGCGAGATCGCGCACCTCGCACAGCGGGTCGCGGACGACGTGACCGCCGAGCAGCGGCCGGCCGGCCGCGTCGTGGTCTTCGCCGTGCCCTTCGTGTCGGCGACGACCTCGGGTTGCGTCGCGCTGCCGCTGCCGGTCGGCGGAGGCGGCGTGGTTTCCTTCTGCACGGCCGCCGGTGCGTCTTGCGGCGTCGCGGTCGGCTGCTCGGGCGTCGGTGTCGGCGACGGCGTCGGCGCGGGTGCCGGCGCCGGCGCGTCCTTGCCGCCCTGGTTCTGCACGAGCATCACGTACGCGAG
>JBHEMF010000310.1:0-600 GCA_046352665.1 Thermoplasmatota archaeon | reverse complement strand
CCCTTGGTGTAGGTCACTTGGCCCTGGCGGCCGGTCGAGCGGTACGGCTCCCAGGCCGCGAGCCGCTCCTTCTCGGCCGCGCTCAGATATTCGGCCAGGATCGCGGCGTCGGGGCCGACCGTGATGCCGTAGGCGCCGCTGCGGGCGTTGGGCAGGGGGTACTCCCGGAACCGGCCGTCGGGCGTCATCCGGGTGATCTTGTTGCCGGCGAACTCGGTGAACCAGAGATTGCCATCGGGCCCCGCCGCGATCCTGTACGGCTGTCCTGCGGTGGGCAGGGGAAACTCCTGGATCGCCCCGGCCGTGGTGATCTTCCCGATGCGGTTCCCCGTGTGCTCGGTGAACCACAGGTTGCCGTCCGGGGCGAGGGTGATGTCGGCGACGCCGCTGTTGGCCGTCGGCAGGGCGAACTCGGTCACCGTGCCGGCCGGGGTGATGCGGCCGATGCGGTTGGCTTGGGCGGCGAACCAGACGTTGCCGTCGGGACCGGTTGCCATCCCGAACGGCTGCGCCTTGGGTGCCGACACGGGGAACGTCGTCACCGCACCCGCTGGCGTGACCCGGCCGACCTGGCCCGTGCCGAAGCCGGCGTACCAGATG
>JBHEMF010000309.1:0-601 GCA_046352665.1 Thermoplasmatota archaeon | reverse complement strand
GTTCGCTCAGTCCCGAGTCAGGTTCGCGGCGTCATCACGGCGCGTACCGCGTGTTCTACCGTCGCCCCTACGTCGCGGAGGGCGGCGAGGAGGCGGAGAGCGATGCTGCGCCAGGTGAGCCAACCGTCTCCGAAGACATCCCCGTCATGGGGACCACGATCGACCTCACCGGCCGGGCCGAGCGCGGCCGCGGCTGGGGGCTCGCGCTTCGCGCCAACCGCTTCGCCGCCCGTCTCGCGGACGGCGTAGCCTCCCTTCTCCGCGTGCTGCGACGCCGCGGTGATGTCGCTCACCGTCGGAAGCTGCAGCTCCCATTCAAGGAGCCGCGCGTGATCGACGGTCGCGACCGGCGCGAGCTCCGGCGCCGGCGCCTCGGCCGCCGCTTCCTCGGCCCGCTCGAGCTTCAGCTCCTGCGGCACCTCGGGCTCGACCGCCTTCGCTTCTTGCGCCAGCAGCTCGAGATGCCGGCGCCGTCGCGCGTCCTTTCTCGCTTCGTCGCGGACGAGGTTCGTCGCGACCGCGAAGAGCCATGATCGCTCGCTCACGATGTCACCCTGCCGCGCGGCGCGAAGAAAGGTTTCCTGTGCGACCTCTTCGGCCC
>JBHEMF010000308.1:0-601 GCA_046352665.1 Thermoplasmatota archaeon | reverse complement strand
CCTGCAGCCGCACGCGATCCGAGACCTTGACCCCGTCGATCCACTCGAGCGTGAGGATGCGCGAGGTGGACAGCTCGCGGCGGATGGCGGGAAAGCCCACGTCGCGCCGCCCGGTGAACAACGAGGCGATGCGCTCGATGTTGTCGGCCTCGCCGCGGAAGTCGAGCTCCTGCAGGATCATGTCGCGGATCTCGCGGTAGATCCCCTCCATGCCCTTGTAGGGGATGAAGTACGAGATGATGCGGAAGATCCGCTTGAGCGCGCGCAGATCGATGCGCACGATCTCCTCGATGTCGGGGTACTGCACCTTGATCGCGACCGCTTCGCCGGTCTTGAGCCGGGCGCGGTGCACCTGGCCGATCGACGCCGACGCGACTGGGCGCTGCTCGAACTCGGCGAACGTCCGCGTGAAGCGGGCGGGGAAGGTGTACGGGATGTCGTGGTTGCCCGGGACGACGACTAGCGGGCGGCCGAGCCCCCGCAGCAGCGAGGCCGCTCGATCGTGCTGGCTCGGGAGGCCGCGGTGCGTGAGGTCGCCGCTCACGACGACGACGCGCGGGTCGACGCGGTCGAGCAGCGGAGGCAGCGCGGCCTCGAGGGC
>JBHEMF010000307.1:0-605 GCA_046352665.1 Thermoplasmatota archaeon | reverse complement strand
TCCAGGGCCAGACCACCATCGGCGGCGTGCCGGTCCGCAACCAGTTCGGCGAAGTGGCGCTCACGCCCAAGGCGGCGCATCCCTTCGCCGTGGAGCTATTCGCTCCCGGCGCCGGCTCCTTCGCCCTCGCCGACCAGCGCGGCAAGGTGGTGCTGGTGGACTTCTGGGCGGACTGGTGCGTCCCCTGCAAGACCCTCGTTCCCGCCATCGAGGCCGTGGCCGAGGCGCTGGAGCTGGTGGGCGGCGCGCCCGTGGTGCTGGACCCGGTGATGGTGGCCGAGAGCGGCGCTCGCCTGCTCGAGCCCGACGCCGAGCAGGCCTTGCGCTCGCTGCTGGTGCCGCGGGCGCTCGCGGTCACGCCGAACACCGCCGAGGCCGCGGCGCTCACCGCCGACGAGGGCGCCGGCGAGCAACAAGCTACGAAGGTTCGGCATGCCGGCTCAACCAGCAAGGCGCGTACCGCATTCGCCAAGGTCGAGGTCGCGCGCGTTTTGCAGCTTCGGCGCAGCAGCGAATCGAGCGGCGGTCGCAGAAGGACGAGCTGCGCGCGCGCCCGATTCAAATCGTCCTCGGTCTTCTTGTCGCGCTCGCCGTCATCCCCACAG
>JBHEMF010000306.1:0-605 GCA_046352665.1 Thermoplasmatota archaeon | reverse complement strand
GTACTTGTTCGTGCTCGGCACCGGACTCGCCGGCGTCGTCCCGCGGGCTCCTGGCTCGGCGGACTACCGCACGTTCATGTTCCCCGGTGTCCTCGCGATGAGCGTGCTGTTCACGGCCATGTTCTCCGCGATCTCGATCGTCTGGGACCGCGAGTTCGGCTTCCTGCGCGAGATGCTGGTCGCGCCCGTCCGGCGTACCGCGCTCGTCATCGGCAAGTGCATCGGTGGCGCGACCGTGTCGACCATTCAGGGCGCGATGATCCTCGCGCTCGCCGGTCTTGTGCACGTGCCGTACGACCCGGTGCTGATGCTCGAGCTCTTCGCGATGCTGCTGCTCACCTCGGTGGCGATAACCGCGTTCGGCGTCATGATCGCCTCGCGGATCTTCTCCCGCTCGGCGGTCCAGACCTCGACGTTGGCGAACTCGCCAAGTCGCGGCGCGAGGTCGATCGCGCGGTCGAGCGCGGCCCAGCACATCACCTTCGAGGAGAGGTGGTGCAGCGGCTCGCCGCGCATCTCCCAGATCCCCGAGTCGCGCTCGGTCCAGCGGCGCGCGGCGGTGTCGGCGAGGTCGGCCACGAAGCGCCGGATCTCCGGGTGGAGGT
>JBHEMF010000305.1:0-612 GCA_046352665.1 Thermoplasmatota archaeon | reverse complement strand
TTCACGTATTCGACGCGCGTCATCCAGGCCAGGAAGGCGTTGCCCTTCTCATTGATGACGTAGGTCAACGATGACCCGCCGAGGGCGTGAAAGTTCGCGATGCCAGCCTGGGCCGCGGCGCGTGCCGTGGCGGAGACCGCGTCGACGCTCGGATTGCGGGGAAGCTTCGCGTCGTCCTTGGCAAGGTGGCCGTTGATGCCGATCACGTTGCCGTGCCGCGCGAGCTCCTGTACCAGCGGCCCGCTGAGCGCGAAGTGCATGTACTTGGGAATGTTGTAGAGCACCACCGGCACGGGACTCTCGTCGGCGACGCGCAGATAATGCTGCCTGAGCGCATCCTCCGTCATGGCGGAGCCGAAGTAATGCGGCGCTACGACGAGCACCGCGTCAGCGCCGCTTTCCTCCGTACCTTCGAGGGACCGGTCAACGACAACATCGCCCCGATCGGCCACAGCCTTGCCGATACACAAATCGGCTCGCAGTCGGGAATCACCGTCGGCGCGCACCTCGAGGATCTGGTGGTGCGCGGGCCGGACAAACCGACCGGCGTGTCGGAAACCGCGAGCCGGAACCGGATCTTCAGCTGCCGCCCAAAAACGCCCAGTGAGGGCC
>JBHEMF010000304.1:0-615 GCA_046352665.1 Thermoplasmatota archaeon | reverse complement strand
GACCAGGTCGGCGGCGAGCGGCTCGACGTGAGCCTCGAGGACCCGGCCGACGCCGACCGCGCGATCGGCGCGCTCGCCGACATCGGCGACGGGCGGCCGACGTGCGAGGCCGAGGTCGTCCACGTGCCGATCCGCCGGCGCTCGGGCGTCATCGCCCAGGCGGTCCGGCAGCTCGACGACGCCGACGTCGGGATCGACGACATCTCGATCCGCCGCCCGACGCTCGACGACGTGTTCATCGCCCTCACCGGCCACGCGGCCGAGGAAGAGGTGCCCGAGGAGGAGCAGGAGAAGGAGGCCGCCGCCGACGTCGTGATCCGAAACGACCGCTCGATCGGCGACCTGGAAGCCGAGGTCGAGACGCTGCAGACCCAGGCCGACGAGCTCAAGGAGATGGCCGGCGGCCAGCCAGCGCGCATCGTGCTGCTGGCGGAGCTGACGAAGCTGAATGCCGAGACGGCGGAGCACCTGAACGGTCAGCTCGCGAACGCGGTCGCATCGGGCAACTCCGCGGTCACCGGCTCCCAGCAGAAGAAGCGCGACGTCGAGAAGAAGCTCCAGGACGCGATCAACCTCGCCGGCACGACGCCGCCAACGCTCGAGGTCCTCTACAAC
>JBHEMF010000303.1:0-615 GCA_046352665.1 Thermoplasmatota archaeon | reverse complement strand
GATATGGA
Source organism: Thermoplasmatota archaeon (assembly GCA_046352665.1). GTDB lineage: Archaea > Thermoplasmatota > E2 > JACPAO01 > JAHFTW01 > JAHFTW01. The sequence continues at coordinate 607 of JBHEMF010000303.1, read as the reverse complement.
TTTCGTCGGCGAAGCCGTCAACGGAGCCGCTGCCGTCGCACTCGTTCTGGAGACAAGCCCCGATGTGCTCCTGATGGACATCCGGATGCCCGTCATGGACGGAATCGCGGCCACGAAGAAGATCCTTGAAACGCACCCCGGGGCTCCCACCAGGATCATCGTCCTGACGACCATCCAGCACGACGAAGCCGTCGTCCGGCTCCTTGCCGATGGGCGCGCGCGGCCCAAAGCGACCCATCCCGGCACGGTCCTGGAGCAGCGAGAACGTGGGCTTGCCGTCGCGGTCGAGCGCGACGACCTCGCCGTCGCCGACCGTGAGCGAGACGTCACGCAGGATGCGAATCTTGCCGTAGTTGGTACTCACGCCGTCGAGCTCGAGCAGCGGGCCTGCGTACGGCTCACTGCCGAAGACGTCGAGCGCCGCTCCGGCCACCTTGCCCGAGCGGAGCGCGTCGAGCAGCGCGTCCTCGTCGAGGAGCGGGCCGCGCGCGGCGTTGACGACACGCACGCCGGGGCGCATCGCGGCGAACGCGGCGGCGCCGACCGAGCCCCGCGTCTCCGCGGTCAGCGGCAGGTGCAGGGTGATGAAGTCCGCGGCGGCGTACAC
>JBHEMF010000302.1:0-616 GCA_046352665.1 Thermoplasmatota archaeon | reverse complement strand
GCCACGCGGCGATGAAGAAGCTGACCGGTGCGCGCGTGATGGCCATCAAGCAGGATGCCGACGCGCTCGAGGCCGGCAAAGACCTCTCACCGCTTGGCGACGAAGGCTGGACGCCCGTGAAGGTCGATCGCGTGCTGAAGGACGGCGACACGGTCGCTTTCGGCGGGACGACGCTGCGCGCCGACGTCTACTTCCCGACCACCCTGGAGACCGGCAAGCCCGCCGAGGGGCCGTTCCCCGTCCTCGTCACGCAGACGCCCTACGGCAAGGACGTCACGATCGCCGGCGAGCGCGCCGGGCGCGTGCGCGAGCGTCAGGGCGACGTCGGCCAGCAGTTCCGCAACACCTACGAGCACACGAAGCTCGAGGCCGAGCAGGTCGTGCACGACAGCGGGCTGCCCGCCGCGATCCTGCGCCCGAGCGTCATCGTCGGCGACAGCCGCACCGGCTACACGAGCACCTACCACCATTTTTATCGCTTCCTCGAACTGGGGATGCGCCTGGCAAACCGCGCCGGCAAGGACGGCGAGGCGAAGCGGGGACGCCGTTCCGACATCGCCCTGCGTCTGCCGCTGACCGGCGAGGAGATGCAAAGCTTCGTACCGGTGGACTGGGT
>JBHEMF010000301.1:0-616 GCA_046352665.1 Thermoplasmatota archaeon | reverse complement strand
CAGCACGGCCGCGGACCGGTCGACCGGACGCGGCGACGGCCGCGGCTGCCAGCCCATGCGCGCCGCCACCCGGCGCAGCACCTCGTACTCCCGCCGGGTCAGCTCCGGTCCGGGCATCTTCGGGGCCCGCCCCGGCATGCTGTCGCGTTCGAGGCGGGCGTCGTAGACGCTCTCGCCCCGCGCCACCCGCCGGATGGCTTCGACGAGGTCGGTGTCGGCGGCGTCCTTCAGCAGGCAGCCGTCGACGCCCGCCTCCATGGCCGCCTTGAGGGCCTTGTGGCCGGCGTAGGCGGTGAAGATCACGATCTTCGCCCGGGGCGCCGCCATCCGGAGCAGCTTCACCGCTTCGGAGGCCAGCATGTCGGGGAGGCGCAGGTCGAGCAGCACCACGTCGGCCTCGTTGAGGTGGGCAGCCACGTCGCGCCCCCCGGACAGCCGCAGGATGCTCATGCCGTGCCGCCGCAGCGCCGGACGCAGCGTGGTCGTGGTTTCCGTCAGGTTGCGGCAGACGGCGACGAGCTCCGCATGGCTCGCGCCTTCCGCCAGCGCGGTGCCGATGTCTTCGACGGCACAGTCGAGTTGGTACAGCCGGTCGGCGAGATCGGCCAGCCAGCCC
>JBHEMF010000300.1:0-617 GCA_046352665.1 Thermoplasmatota archaeon | reverse complement strand
TCTCCACGCTGTCGAGCGTCTCGCCCGGCGAGCTCGCCGCGGCGGCACCCGGAGCGCCACAGTGGTTTCAGCTCTACTGGTCGACCGACCGCGGCTTCACGAAGGCTCTCGTCGAGTCGGCGGCCGAGGCGGGGCACCGGGCGCTCGTCCTCACCGTCGACTTTCCCGTCGCCGGCCGCCGCGAGCGCGACGCGCGCGTGGCCGACGTGCTGGACGCGATGGACCTCCGCGACGCCGCGGACCGTGTCGCGTCCGGCTACTCCGGCGGCATGATCCGGCGGCTGGAGCTGGCGCAGGCGCTCGTCGCGCGCGCCGTCCACCGAGGGCGCGGCATCGTCTGGGAGTACGGCTTCGGCTTCGGCAGCGGGTCGCCGCCGTCGCCGGGCGGCGCCTGCGCCTCGATCCACGCGAGAAGGTCTTGGCTCTCTTGCGGCGTCAAGCCCGGGTCATCCCTGAAGGAGCCCACGTGCGGATCGGCGGCGTTGCCGCGGATGATCGTGATCGACACCTTGGTCCCCGGCGCGCCGCGCAGCGCGCGCACGCCCTCCCACACGGACATCTCGCGCGTCGGCGTGTCGTTGATCGCGCGGATGTAGTCGCCCGTGCGGTACTCGTCG
>JBHEMF010000299.1:0-617 GCA_046352665.1 Thermoplasmatota archaeon | reverse complement strand
CCTTGGAGCTCATCGAGCGGGCGTGGGAAGTGAAGGAGCGCGGGTCGCGGCCGTCGTTCGAGGGGCTCGGGCATACTGGGTTCCTCGTCTTCGCAAGGTGGATCGGGCCGGCGGCAAATGCAACTGCAAATGCCCCTTCGGCCTCGAGCTGACTGCAGCTGTTCGAAACGTCCGCGTCGGCAGGGCCACTACGTTCCGACGTTCCGTCGCCGAAGTGGACGCCGTCGTCGGACTGCAGGAACCCATTGGCGCAGCAGTTGTTCCGAACACGAGACTGGATTGTGCGGCGCGTTGAGCAATTATCGGTTCCGTGCCTTCCGTGGTTTCCGTGGCGGGGAGTCGTCTCGCGGCGTTCTCGCACCGAGAGGATAGACCATGCCCTCCAGCGGGGAGGTGTCGCAGGCCCCTCCGAAACGGGCATAACCCGTGACGGCCTCCTGGCGGCGTTGCCGGACGCTGCCCTCGAGCCGCCGCTCTTCAGCCTGCTGGGCGACGGCGACGGCGTCGAAGGCGTCGAGGTCCCGAAGCTCCCGCCGGAGACCCTGAAGAAGGCGTTCCGGACGATGCTGCTCGTGCGGACGCTCGACGCCAAGCTCACGAACCTGCAGCGCCAGGGC
>JBHEMF010000298.1:0-620 GCA_046352665.1 Thermoplasmatota archaeon | reverse complement strand
CATCGTCGCGCAGCACGCCGCCGGGCCGCTCTGGGTCGTGCTCGGCGATTCCACCAGCCAGGGGATCGGGGCCACCACGCGCGAGGCGGGCTACGTCGGCGTCGTGCACGAGGTGCTGCGCCGCCGCGACGTCTGGCGGATGATCAACCTGTCGCGGGCGGGCGTCGGCGTCGCCGACGTGCTGGAGGCCCTGGTGCATCGCCTGCCGGCTCCGGAGGGCGACGCCGCGGCGCCGCTGAAGGCGCTCCTCGTCGACAGCTGGTACGACCCCTATCTCGGCGTCGTCATCCTGGTGCGGGTCAAGGATGGCGCGCTCACCGTCGGCCAGAAGATCCGGCTGATGGCGACCGGGGCGTCGCACAACGTCGAGCGGGTCGGCGTCTTCACCCCGAAGGGCGTCAACTCGTGCATGAACGGCTCGTGCAGCTTCTCGACCTACTGCGCCTACCACGGTCACTTCGCCAGCGGCGGCACGGACGTGCTCTACGCCTCGATGCCGTACGCCGGAACCGACCTGAACGGGTGCGGCGCGCCGACGAGCCCGAACGGCGACGCAGACGCGGACGCCGAGATCAGCATCATCAGTCACGAGCATTTCGAAACCGTGACCGATCCCGACC
>JBHEMF010000297.1:0-624 GCA_046352665.1 Thermoplasmatota archaeon | reverse complement strand
ATCTCGATCCGGTGCTTCGACGGCTCGACGAAGGACATCCTCGCCTCCGCCTCGCCGTTACGGGGACTCGATAACCGGCTGGTCGGCGCGGTGGTGTTGCTCCAGGACATGACGGAGCCGCGCGCCATCGGCGAGGCCCTCGAGCATCGGGTGACGCGGCTGATCGGCTTGGGCGTCGAGCTCGAGGAGAGCGCGGTTCGCCGGCAGTGAGCTCAGCGGCCCTTTAGCCGCTGCTGCTTTTCCCAGGCGGTTTCGGAAGGCTTGCCGGGCGACACCGGGTCGCTCGCCGGAAAGGTCTCCATCACCGCGGCGTCGAGGTGCTCATCGGCGCTCGCGTTGGGCCGAACGTGGATGTCGTCCACCGCATCGCTCGCGTTGGTCTGCGAGCCGATCGAGGGCTTGCGGTTGCGGTAGAAGTAATAGGCGGCGCCGGCGGCGGCGAGTGGGCTGCGGGCGGAGATCGTCGAGGGCCTGCGCTACGTCGCCGCGCAGCCGATCCTGCGCGCGATCGCCGTCTCGACGGCGACGTTCAACCTGAGCATCGCCGCCTTCGACGCGATGGTCGTCGTCTTCCTGGCCCGCACGCTCGGCCTGTCCCCCGCCCTGATCGGCCTGCTGCTGACC
>JBHEMF010000296.1:284-628 GCA_046352665.1 Thermoplasmatota archaeon | reverse complement strand
CCCTTATCCGGCTCGGCGACTTCGAGAACGGCGAGGATATTTTCCTCGACGGTCATTCCGCGAAAGATCGATGTCTCCTGCGGAAGGTAGCCGAGGCCGAGGACCGCGCGTCTGTACATCGGAAGCTCGGTGATGTCTTGCCCATCAAGGAAGATGCGCCCGCTGTCGGGCTTCACGAGGCCCATCACCGAATAGAAGCAGGTCGTCTTGCCGGCGCCGTTGGGGCCGAGGAGGCCGACGACTTCGCCGCGGTGGACGTCGAGTGAAACGTCGTGGAGCACAGCGCGCCGGTCGTAGGCTTTAGCGATCGAGTGCACCTCGAGCCCGCCGTTCGCCCGCTGCGC
>JBHEMF010000296.1:0-274 GCA_046352665.1 Thermoplasmatota archaeon | reverse complement strand
CGCTGGAGTTCACGCCCGGCGGCCCCCCGTCGACGACCGCTCGCCCGGACTCGAGATTGATCACCAGCCGCTGGCCATTCACCACGTTCGGTCCGCGCGTCAGCTGGACGTTGCCGATTACAGTGATCAGCTTGTGGTCGAGGTCGTAGATCCCGAAATCGCCCTTCGCCGTTTCCGACGGGCTGTGCACGACCACACCCCCGGCGGCATCGAGCCTGCGGATCTGCACGCCGGTGCCCCGGCCATTTTGCGGAGCGTTCGAATAGGCAACGGT
>JBHEMF010000295.1:0-630 GCA_046352665.1 Thermoplasmatota archaeon | reverse complement strand
GCGCCACCACATCGTCGTAGAAGCCCTCAACCGCGACGCGTGCGTCCGCCGTGTGGAGGCTCGCGACGAGCTCGGCCATCGCGTGCAGCGCGTTCGGTATCGAGCCTCCGTAGCGCCCCGAGTGCAGGCTTCTGCTCGCGCCCTTCAGGGCGAACTCAAGACCCGCCACACCCCGACTGGCGATGGTGACCGAGGGCTCATCGCTTCGCCACATCGCCCCGTCGGCCGACAGGACCGCGTCGGCGCGCAACATCGTGCGATTGGCCGCGAGGAACGGCTCGAGGTTCCGGCTGCCGATCTCCTCCTCGCCCTCAAAGATGAACTTCACGTTGAGCGGCAGCGCGCCGCGCGTCGAAAAGTACGCCTGCGCCACCTTCAGCGGGATCAGCATCGGTCCCTTGTTGTCCGAGACGCCGCGCCCATAGAGCCGGCCGTCGCGGACGGCCGGTTCGAACGGATCGGAGAGCCACCGCTCGAGGGGGTCGGGCGGCTGCACGTCGTAGTGGCCATAGACCAGGAGCGTCGGCGCCTTCGGTGCGCCCAGCCACTCGGCGTAGACCACCGGGTGTCCTGGCGTGGGGAGGATGCGGACATCCACGGGGCCCGCACCGCGCAGCTGTGCGGCGACCC
>JBHEMF010000294.1:0-631 GCA_046352665.1 Thermoplasmatota archaeon | reverse complement strand
GCGCAGCTTGGTGATGGTCTCTGCCAGGTATTCGCGATATCGTTCCTCGGAGATGAGGCCCGCCCGCGCCAGCACCAGGTGATCGTAGTAGCTGGTGAGGCCTTCCATCGCCCACAGGAGCGTGGTGTGCACTTCCTTCGCGTAGTCGAAGGGCCCCAGGGCGAGCGGGCGCAGGCGCTTCACGTTCCACGTGTGGAAGAACTCGTGCGCTTCGAGCGCGAGGAAGTCCTCGTACTTCTTGCCCGGCTGGAAGGTCCAGCGCTCGACGGTCGAGGTGTTCGCGCCGCGGTGCTCGAGCCCGCCGCCGGGCCGGTCGATGAGGTGTAGGACGAAGAGATACTCGCGGTACGGCAGCCCGCCGAAGATGGCGGCCTCCTCCTCGACGATGCGCTTCAGGTCGCGCGCGATGCGCTCGGCGTCCTCGTTGCCGTGCCCGTAGAGCGCGACGCGGTGGCGCTTGCCGCGCGCGGTGAAGGCCAGCGTGCGGTGCGTGCCGATCTCCAACGGCGCGTCGGCCAGCTCGTCGTAGTCGCGCGCGGCGAACGTGTTGCGGCCCAGCGCGGGCAGCGCGGGTCGCCGCCGTGCCATGAGACGCCGTCCATGCGCGCGCGCACGACGGCAGGCACGGGGC
>JBHEMF010000293.1:0-633 GCA_046352665.1 Thermoplasmatota archaeon | reverse complement strand
CGCTCCCGCACTACACCGGCGCGCTCTGGAACGTCGGCACGCCCGTCTCCGGCGACCAGCTCGAGCCCGGCGACCTCGTCTTCTTCTACGGGCTCGGCCACATGGGCATCTACATCGGCGGCGGCCAGTTCGTGCACGCGCCTCATACCGGCGACGTCGTGAAGATCAGCCTCCCCGACCAAAAGGTCGTGGGACACTACGCGCTGCAGCCCGGCGTCACCGCCCTCCTCACGGGCGGCAGCCACACGGGCCAGTTCGCGAAGGTGGGCGCCGAGGAAGAGATCCGCTCGCCCTCCCCGAACCTCATGGCCATGAAGTCCGGGAGCGAAGAGTTCCAGACGATCAAGCCCTACGTGTTCGTCGTCGGGAAAGAGAAGAGCGAGATCGCCCTCCCTGAGGTGAACGCCTGATGTCTGCCGCTCAGCAAAAGCTGAACCCCATGCGCCAGGCGCGCATCGAGAAGGTCGTCGTGAACATCGGTGTGGGCGAAGGCGGCGACAAGCTCCTCAAGGCCGAGAAGGTCATGGAGATGGTCACGGGCGCGAAGCCCGCCCGCACGCTCTCGAAGGTCGCCAACCGCGACTGGGGACTCCGCGTGGGCGGCCCCATCGGTGTCCGCGTGACGCTCCGGGG
>JBHEMF010000292.1:0-640 GCA_046352665.1 Thermoplasmatota archaeon | reverse complement strand
GGATCCGCCAGTCCTCGACGCCCTCGGATTCGCGGAACTCACTGAGATTGATCCGCTCGGCCACCTCAGGCAGCCTCGAGCTTCGCGTCGACCGAGAGCTCGACGTTGCCCTTGATCGCGACCGAGATCGGGCAGTTGTCCTTCGCGTTCTTGACGCCGTCGCCGTCGGCGTCCTCGTCGGAACGTTCGGCGAGACACCGCCGAACCACGACCAGATCGAGGCGGCAACGCTCCTCGTCCAGCACGCCGCGGCGTTGATCGACGTCGCGAACGCGCTGCGGCGCGAGCAGCGCGCGGCCCTCGGGGATTGCGCGCACGCGCCGCACCGGCAATGCGAAGTGCAGCCCGGCGCTGCCGCGCAGCGCGTCGGGGTGCCAGGGGTCCTGGCGGCCGGTCGTGATCACTCCCGCCACGCCGGCCGCCGCGGCGACGCGGACGCACGCGCCGAGGTTGCCGAGGTGGCGCGGGTCCTCCAGCAGCACGACGCGGCCGTCGCTGGCGAGCGGGTCGGCCTGCTCGGGCCGCCGCGCCACCGCGAGCACGTGCGCCCGCGGCACGACCGCGGCGAGCTCGTCACGCGCGACGACCTCCGCGCTCAGCGCGATGTCCGGCGCGAGCCGTGCGCGCAGCGCCTCGAGCT
>JBHEMF010000291.1:0-641 GCA_046352665.1 Thermoplasmatota archaeon | reverse complement strand
CAGCGGGACGCCGCCGAACAGGATCAGCCGCTCGAGCGCGACCCCGCGAGCGGACGTGTCGAAGCGCACGACGCCCGTGTAGTCGGCGAGGACGAGCGCCGTCGCGACCACGATCGCCACGGTGGCGCGAATCGGCAGGTCCAGCCCCGCCACCCGCGCGACCCCGAGGTCGCGCGCGTCGGCCGGATAGGCCGGGCCCGCAGTGGCCCGGGCAACGAGCGAGGCGAGCCCGCCACGGAGCGCCGTTGCGTCGCGCGCGCCCGTCGCGACGTTCGCGTCGTCCACGTCAGGCGGACCGCGGCGTCTCGAAGCCGCCGGTCCACTTCGTGGCGCCACCGCGCGCGACGAGGCGGACGTCCCGGCCGGCCGCATCGAGCCCGGCGACGCGCTCGGGATGCCGCTGCCAGGTGAGCTGTGCGACCGCCCCGCCCATCGAGTAGCCGACGAGGGCAATCGCCTCGAGCTTCTGCTCCTCAACGATTTTGCGAAAGACGGCGGCCACGTCTCCCGAGCGGCCCGAATGATAAATGGTGGGGCAAATTTCATCCGTGCCGCCACAACTTCGCATGTTCATGCGGACGACGTTGAATCCGGCGGCCAGAGCGCGCGCCGTATTGCCGATCATGTACTTCGAGTTGGAC
>JBHEMF010000290.1:0-642 GCA_046352665.1 Thermoplasmatota archaeon | reverse complement strand
CGTGACGCACACCGCGAACGTGCCCGCGATCACGGTCACGAACCACGCCACGGGGACGCTGACGTTCAGCGGCATCGTGGACGCGAACAACGGCAGCGGCCTGCAGTTCAGCAACGCGGACGGCACCTACGCCTTCAGCGGCACCACGAACCTGCACGGCGGCGACGCGGGCATCGACGCGGTCGACTACTCCGAGCGGGCGAGCGGCCAGCCGGTGACCGTGTCCCTCGACGGGAGCGTCAACGACGGCGCCTCCGGCGAGGCCGACAACATCGGAAGCGATTTCGAGGCGATCAACGGCGGCGCCGGCGCCGACACCGTGTGGGGGAACGCCGGCAACGACCGGCTGCACGGCGGGGATGGCCCCGACATCGTCCGCGGCCGGTCCGGGGACGATGACGTCTTCGGCGGCGAGGGCAACGACGCCATTACCGGCAACTCATCGGACAATCAGTTCTCCGGCGAAGATGGCGATGACACGCTTGCGGGCGGCGCCGGCAACGACCGCATCGACGGCGGCGCGGGCCGCGACACGCTCGACGCCGGCCCCGGCGACGACCGTCTCCTGGCGCGCGACAAGCAGGCCGACATCGTGCTGTGCGGACCGGGCCGGGATAGCGCGCAGAGCGAGGTGCTCGACAC
>JBHEMF010000289.1:0-662 GCA_046352665.1 Thermoplasmatota archaeon | reverse complement strand
GCCTCACCGGATGATAAATGAAGGCCACCGACTTTGCGTCGGGAGAGACGCGCGCGTTGGTGATCCAGCCCGGTGTCGAAAAGAGCACCGTCCCGATCGGAAACTCGAGTTGGGCGTGGCCGGCGACGTCGCGGATCAGCTGGTACATCTCCTGCGCCACGCGGCGGTAGCTGGGGTGCTCCTGCGGGGAGCTGCGCAGCTCGATCAGGTGCATCGCCTCGCGCGCGTTCATCTCCATGTAGAAGCGCACGCGGTACGCCATCGATACCGCGTAGGAGGCGACCTCGGGCACCCCGGCGCCGGCGACGGCGTCGTGCAGCTCGGCGGCGCCGTCCATCACCGAGCGCCAGGCGTCCGCGCCGCCGGCCAAGGCCTGCATCAGGCGGCTCGCGCGCGAACCGTGCAGGAGGATGCGGTCGCCGTCGCGCGCGTCGTTGTTGAAGAGGGGGACGCTGATGGACTTGAGCCGCTCGCCGACGCCGAAGACGAGCGTGCCGGACGTGGAAGTGTAGTCGCGGCCCGCGAGCGCCGTGCCGTCGGAGGTCGCGAAGTCAACCGCGTCGGGGCTTTCGGCGCTGCCCGTGCGGATGACCTGCACCTGCGCCGCGCCGGAGGATTCGAGCGCGCTGGAGGTCGCGCTCGCGAACTGCAACTGCGGCGAG
>JBHEMF010000288.1:0-663 GCA_046352665.1 Thermoplasmatota archaeon | reverse complement strand
CGTCGGGCTCATCCGCGTGCTCGTGCACCATCAGCCCGCTCGAATCCGGCTCCAGCTCGACGACAGGACGGTGACGACGCGGGCCTTGATGGTCACGGTCGCGAACGGGCCGTACACCGGCCTCGGCCTGACGCTCGCCCCCGACGCACGGCTCGATGACGGGCTCCTCGACGTCCGGGTCGTCGAGCGGTGGGATCGCCCGCACGCTGCGCTCGTCGTGCGCGGCCGGGTCGCCGAGTCGGAGCATCTCGAGGAGTACCTCGAGGAGACGGCCAACGCGCTCGCGCCGCTGCTCGAGCGTGCCTCCCTCTTCGACCGGAGAGTGCAGCGCGAGCACGACCTCGTGGCCGCCGGCGAGCGGCGCCTCCTGCGCGACGAGCGCGCCGAGCAGCTCGCCGGGCAGCCCCGGCCACGCCGCCGCCGGCAGCGCGACCTTGGCCGTCGTCACCGGACCGCGCTCGTGCGCGCTGATCGCGATCACGTCGAGCTCGCGCAGCCGGCCGGGGTCGAGCCCGGGCAGCTCGGTGCCGAGCACGACCAGGGCCCGCACGTCGGCCGCGACCGCCGCGACCGGCGATCATCTCGATGGAGCGGAGCTGCTGCCGCAGGCGAAGATCACGCTCGCACAAGCGCGCTCGACGGCGCTCGCCGTGCGTCCAGGCG
>JBHEMF010000287.1:0-663 GCA_046352665.1 Thermoplasmatota archaeon | reverse complement strand
GCTCAAGGAAGCCCACGACGAATGGCGCAAGATCAACGGTGAGGACGACTGGGTGAAGGACGGCCAGGGCGGCACCGCTGGCTACCAGCTCGTCCACATCTGGCTGAAGGCGCTCAAGGACATCGGCACCGATCCGACGCGTGAGAAGTTCCGCGCCGCCCTGCTCACCTACGAGAACCTGCTCGTCCGGCCGGGCGACCTCCGGCGGCTCGACGCCGCCTTCTTCACGATGAACGGGCTGATCAGCGTCGCGTTCTTCGCCTTCGTCCTCGTCGACAGCCTGTGATCCGGGCGCGGCAGCTCGGCCGCCGTTTCGGCGGCCGGCGCGTGATCGACCGGCTCGACCTCGACGTCGAGCGCGGGGCGTTCGTGCTCGTCACCGGCCCGAACGGCAGCGGCAAGACGACGCTGCTCTCGCGCCTGCTCGCCCACCCCGCGGTCGGCAAGCCGGCGACGTCGGCGCCGCCCCGCAAGCCCGTGCGGCACAACCCGTTCCCGGCGCCGAGCTCGACCCTGCGCCCGGGCGCGCGCGGCGACGTGGTCCGCTGGGTCCAGTGGGCCGTCGGCGTCCCGGTCGACGGCGTCTGGGGCGCCCAGACCACGAGCGCCGTGAAGTACTTCCAGCACCAGCATCGCCTCGTCGACGACGGCGTCGTCGGGCCC
>JBHEMF010000286.1:0-665 GCA_046352665.1 Thermoplasmatota archaeon | reverse complement strand
GACGTGCGCCGGGCGGCCGAGGCGCCCTACATCTCGGTGGTGCCCGAGCTGGGCGAGATCCCGGCGATGGTGCACGACGCCCACCTCCGGCAGCTCGACGCCGAGGCCGGGACCGCGGGCGACCAGCGGGCGTCGCACCTGCTGGCGCTGTTGCACGCCATGGCCGAGCGCCACGACGAGCTGGCACGGCGGGAGATCGAGTCGTTCCGCGGGCGCGTCGTGAAGACGCTGGGCGACGGCATCCTCGCCACCTTCGACGGGCCCGCCCGGGCGATTCGGTGCGCGGAGTCGATGCGCGATCGCGCCGCCTCCGAGCTCGGCCTCGAGATCGTCGTCGACGTGCACGACGAGGAGTCGCTAGCTGCGTCGCTCGAGCGAATCGAGCCGGAGATCTTCCTGCTCTCCCCACGCGAGGCCGACGAGGACGAGGACGAGATCGAGCGCATCCTCGATCTGCTGCCCGACGTCCCGGCCGGCAAGCTCGCGATCGCCGACCTGCAGGCCGCGCCGCTCATCGGCGAGGCGCACGTCTGCGAGATCTTCCTGGAGAACGTCGAGGTTCCGGCTGATCAGTTGATCGGCGAGGCCGGAATGGGTTGGACCTACGCCAAATTCCTTCTCGAGCACGAACGGACGACGAGTTCTTTCATCTACTGGAGCAAGCG
>JBHEMF010000285.1:0-685 GCA_046352665.1 Thermoplasmatota archaeon | reverse complement strand
CGCCGAGGCGGTCGTGCGCGCGGCGGCCCGCTACGACGGCGACGAGCCGGTGAACATCGGGACGGGCGGCGAGATAAAGATACGCGACCTCGCCGAGTTGATCGCGCGCCTCACGGGCTTCGGCGGCGAGATACGCTGGCAGTCAGATCGCCCCGACGGCCAGCCGCGCCGCAGCCTCGACACCACGCGCGCCCTCGAGAAGTTCGGCTTCCGCGCGCGCGTGCCGCTCGCCGTGCTGTTCGACGTGATCCAGCCCTTCCCGACGTTCTCGGAGGCGTTCCTCGACGCCCTGCGCGAGCTGGAGGCTCAGACCGCGGTCAACCCGCCGTCCACCGTCCAGACCGCGCCGGTCGCGTAGGAGGCGGCGTCCGAGGCCAGGAAGGCGATGACGGCGGCCACCTCGTCGGGCTGGCCGATCCGCCGCAGCGCGGTCGCGTCGATCATGCCCTGGCGCAGCCGTGCGCCCAGCTCGCCGAGCACCTCGGGCGCGGCATTGAGCAGCGGGGTGTCGATCGGCCCGGGCGCGATCGCGTTCGCGCGCACGCCGTAGCGCGCGGACTCGCGGGCGATCGCCTTCGTGAAGCCGATCACCCCGGCCTTGGCCGCGCTGTAGATCGACGAGCCCGCCACGCCGAGCCTGCCGGCTTCGCTGGCCAGGTTGACGATCGCGCCGCCCTGCTCCTGC
>JBHEMF010000284.1:0-686 GCA_046352665.1 Thermoplasmatota archaeon | reverse complement strand
GGAGCTGAAGAAGCCGAAGTACAAGAACATGAAGCTCGTCAAGATCGCCTACGGGAACGACGACCCGACGGTGTCCGCGCAGCAGGCACAGGCGCTGCTCCAGGCCTATCCGAAGCTCGCCGGCATCATCTCGCCGACGACGGTCGGGATTCAGGCCGCGGCTCAGGAGCTGCAGCAGGAGGGGAAGTGCGGCAAGGTGCAGCTCACCGGCCTCGGCCTCGGGGCGCGCAAGCTGCAGACGCGGCTCGCCGACCCGACGCTCTCGCACAGCGAGCGCAGCTTCCTCGATCGGCTCCTGCCGGCGTTCACGAACCTCGCCGCGATGGCCGAGGACTCGCTCTACGTCGACGGCGCCGCGCGGCTGCTGGGCGAGCACCGCTTCCAGGACCTCAGCCAGCTCAACGAGCTCATGACGATGCTCGAGCGCCGCGCGCTCCTGCTCGGCGTGCTGCTGGGCGGCGCGGGCGCTTACCTCCTGTTCGTCGGCGCGCCGCACGCGGGCGCGCCCAAAGGTCAGTTGGTGCGCGCGCCCGACGCGGGCGGCCCGCCGCCGGGCACGGCCGTCGTCGAGCTCGACGAGCAGTTCTTCAATACGCTGCTCGCGTCAATCTTCAGAGACCTCGGCAAGCCCGCCTTCCCGCCGCAGGCCGGCGGCGACGGCTGCCAGAATCAGGTCGTCATAGAGC
>JBHEMF010000283.1:0-700 GCA_046352665.1 Thermoplasmatota archaeon | reverse complement strand
GAACATAGTTGCTCGTGCCGTTCACGATCCCGCGCAGGCCGACGATGCGGTCGGAGACGAGCGCCTCGCGCAGCACGCGGATCACCGGGATGCCGCCCGCCACGGCTGCTTCGAAATAAAGATCGACGCCGCGGCCCTCGGCCAGGTGCGGCGAGCACACGACGTAGCCAACGGTGCCGCCGGGCCGAACCGCCGCAAGGGCGGCGTCGAGCAGCGCGCGTTGCAGGACGACCAGCCGCTCGACGTCCTCGACGCGGCGCCGCCAGCGCGCCTCCGGTCGGCGCCGCAGGGCGCCCAACCCGGTGCACGGCGCGTCGAGCAGGATGCGGTCGAACGCGCCGCGCTGCCAGGGCGCCGTGCGGCTGTCCGCGCAGACCGCCAGCGTGGTGACGGGCGGCGTGCTCGGTGCTGCGCGGTCGTGCGTCGCGGCCGCGAGGGCGGCGTGCACCAACGCCGCGCGGTGCGGATGCAGGTCGACCGCGAGCAGCGCGCCGCCGCGCGCGCGCAGAGAAAATTCCCGGTGAGGTTGACGCCGATGACGGTCTCCCACTGCGCGAGGGTCATCTCGGTGACCGCCGCGTCGCGCTGAAGCCCGGCGTTGTTCACGAGGATATCGATGGTGCCCCAGGCGCCGAGCATGCGCTGGAACATCGCCTCCACCTCGGCCTCCTTGGCGACGTCGGCCTGGATGGCCATCGCC
>JBHEMF010000282.1:0-710 GCA_046352665.1 Thermoplasmatota archaeon | reverse complement strand
AGCTCGACGAGCCCGCCGCCGTCGAGCGGGGGCAGCGCATGGAAGCCGACCGCGCCGCCGCCGGGGTCGAGCGCGTGCAGCGAGCCGTCGGCGCACAGGACCGCGAGCGGCCCGCCCTGCAGGAGGTCGCGCCCCCCTTTCTCCAGGACCACCTCGACGCGCCGCCTCCGCGGGGCCCAGACCCGGAAATGCGCGCCGAGGCCGCCGGGCCCCACCTCGGCCCCCACGGGCCGCCGCCGGGACGACCCGGCCCGCTCCCCTGTCGCCGTCGTCGCTTGGCTCATGGATTGCTACCAGATCCCCCCGGTGGCTCCCGTCCCGACGGCGGGAAGGCGCGGGCCCGGCGGGTCGACGCCGGATCCTTCGCCTCGCGACCGCGGAACCACGTCGGCTCCGGCGGCATCGCGAACACGGCGTCCTCGGCGAGCATCGTCTTGACGGCATCGACGTCCGAGCGCTTCCACGCCTCGCTGAAGCGGTCGACGATGGCGCGCAGCTCGTCGTCGTCGAGCGCGAGCAGGGCGCCGGCGGACACGAGCACGCGCGGGCGCACCAGCCCGGCAGCGGCCACGAGCATCTCGCCGTCGGCGACGACGAGGCTCCCGTCCGGGCCTGCGCCGACGACGCCCTCGCTCGTCAGGCGCCGGACGGCGCGCGCCGCGTGGCGCAGCTGGACCAGCACGGCGATCAGCGAGAGCGCGAGCACGAAC
>JBHEMF010000281.1:0-720 GCA_046352665.1 Thermoplasmatota archaeon | reverse complement strand
CGCGCGCGTCGCGTGGCCTCGGCGTCGACGCGGGCGAGCTCGTCTTCCAGGCGCCGGCGCGCCGCCTCCACCTCCTCCGGCGCCGCGTCGCGCGCGACGCGCTGCGGCTCGCCGATCGCGTAGAAGATGCGCGTGAACGGCAGCGGCACGCAGAAGCGATCCCAGCTCTTGTCGAAGACGACGCCGAGGCGCGGCGCGCGATCTTCCGCGCCGAGCTCGCCGACCGCCCGGCGGCGGCGGACCTCGACCTCGACGAGCTCGTGCTGCGCACGGAGGGCATGACGCCGGCGTCGATCGAGAAGATCGTCGACGCGGCGGCGCTCGAGGTCTTCCGCGAGGCCGCGCAGAGCGGCAAGCAGCTCGAGGTCGACAGCGGCCATCTGCTCGCCGCGATCGACCGCCTCGGCGGCCAGGACCGCCCGACCGTCGAGCGCTGGACGTGGGACTCGCTCGTCCTGCCGCCGGAGATCAAGGCGCAGCTGCAACAGCTGCAGTCGGTCATCGAGGACCCCGAGTCCGCGCGCCGCTTCGGCATCGACCCGCCGACCGGCCTGCTGCTCGCCGGGCCGCCCGGCACCGGCAAGACGACCGTCGCCAAGGTGCTCGCCGCGCAGGCGCGCTGCTCGTTCTATCCCGTCTCCGGCGCCGACGTCATGAGCAAGTGGGTTGTCGCGGCGAGACCCAGGTCCACGACACGAGACCGGTCGGGCAAGCGCGCGC
>JBHEMF010000280.1:0-728 GCA_046352665.1 Thermoplasmatota archaeon | reverse complement strand
ATATAGAGCAGCGAGGCGCCAAGCGGCGCCATCGCCTTGTCATAGAAAACCTTCGAAGCGTCGAAATCGGCAACGTCGATGCCGAGATGGTCGATCAGCAGCTTTTGCGCCCGCACCATGTCGCGGATCGTGATCACCGGGAAGGCGAGGGCCCACGGCTCGCCGGTTGCCGGGTCGAGCTCCTTCGGCCCGGTGGTGCCCATGCAGCCGCCGAGCACATTGGCGCAGATCAGAAAATAGCGCTCGGTATCGAGCACGTTGCCGGGCCCGACCAGCGAGGTCCACCACCCGGCATTGCCGGTGATCGGGTGCGGGTCGGCGACGTAGTGATCGCCGGTCAGCGCGTGGCAGATCAGGATCGCGTTGCCGCCGTCCGGAGCGAGCTGGCCATAGGTCTCATAGGCGATCTCGACCGGCGACAGCAGCACGCCGCCGTCGAGCCGCAGGGGCCCCGGCAGGGTAACATGGCGCGAAAGGCCGAAACGCTGGTCGTCGGACATGCGCGCGTGCGTAAGGGTGCGAGAGCCTCTGTTCAAGCGGCGCGGCGGCGAGCGCGGCGCGGGTCTCGTCCAGTTTCACCAGCTTCAGGGCTTCGGAGCGGGCGCGGCTGGCGGCGGGCGGCGCCCCGGAGGCCGTGGTCCAGGGGAACCTGGATCCGGCGGTCCTGCTCGGCCCGGCGGAGCGGATCCGCCAGCAGGTGGCCGACGTCCTCCGGCGCGGCGGCGGAC
>JBHEMF010000279.1:0-728 GCA_046352665.1 Thermoplasmatota archaeon | reverse complement strand
GTGCGGACCTCGGTGGGGTTGCGGAGGAAGCGTTGGCTGAGGCGTCGGATGGGCTCGGGCACGGTCGCGCTGAACAGCGCGGTCTGGCGCTGGGGCGGCGTGAGCTTGATGATGCGCTCGACGTCGGGCAGGAAGCCCATGTCGAGCATGCGGTCGGCCTCGTCGAGGACGAGGATCTGCAGGCCGTCGAGCTTCGCCGCGCCCTGGCGCAGGTGATCGAGCAGGCGGCCGGGGGTGGCGACCAGCAGGTGCGCGGCGCGGGCCTCGCGCGTCTGCTTCTCGAAGCCGACGCCGCCGTACACGGCGGCGACCTTCAGACCGCGGGCGGCGGCCAGCGGGCGCGCCTCCTCGACGATCTGGGAGACGAGCTCGCGGGTGGGCGCCAGGACCAGGGCGGACGGGCGGCGCGCGTCGGCCGACGCAATCGCCGACGATCCAACGAGGTGGCCTTCGAAGGCGACCACGACCGGCACCGGCGCGGCGTGCTGGACGATGTCACCCAGGCAGGCGAACGCTGGGGTCGGCAGGGCCAGGTGGACCAGGTCGGCGTTGCGCGCGGCCTGGACGAACTTCCACAGATGGTGCCCCGAGGTCAGGGTGTTGGTGCCCCACAACAGGATCAGCTTGGCGCGGCGGAAGTCCTCCGGGTCGATCCCGGCCGGCGTGCCGGTCGTGTAGGCCACCCCGGCGCTGCCGGCCACCGAGCAGATCGTGGAGCGGTGCTCGGA
>JBHEMF010000278.1:0-729 GCA_046352665.1 Thermoplasmatota archaeon | reverse complement strand
ATCCCAGCCTGAGCGCAGCCGACCCGTCTGCGCCCTCCGCTGCCAGCTCGGGCGATGCGGGCCCCGCACAAGGCTTCGAGCCCACCGCCGCTGCCAGCTCGGGCGACGCCGGTCCGGCGCAGGGCTTCGAGCCCACCGCCGCCATCGCCGCCGACACCGGTCATTGGGCGGGCCGCGTGCTCGACGAGCGCTACCGGATTCTGCGACTGCTCGGCGAAGGCGGGATGGGGCGCGTCTATTCGGCGATCCATCCGGTGATCGGCAAGCGTGCCGCGGTCAAGGTGTTGCATCCGCGGTTCTCGGCGAACGAGGAAGTTGTCGAGCGCTTCGTGCAAGAGGCGAGGGCGGTCAATCAGATCGGCCATCCCAACATCGTCGACATCTTCGAGACCGGCAAGCTGCCCGACGGCCGGCCGTACATCGTGATGGCCTTCATTGCCGGCCAGACGCTGGCCGACTACCTGCGCCAGCTCGGCCAGGATTCCTTGAGCCCGACGGACCGCCTCCGCGCCGCGCCGGGCGATCTGCGGCCGTCGCCGATTGCGGAGGTGCTGCGGATTGGCCGCGCCATCGCCGAGGGGCTGGCCGCCGCGCACGGCGTCGTAATCCTTCACGGCCACGTTGTAGTTTTTATAGCTGAGCAGCTGCTCGCGCACCTTGGCCTTCAAGTCGCTCGTGTTGAGCTTGCGCTGCTTGGCCTTCACCAGGCGCACGAACATGCTGCCCACG
>JBHEMF010000277.1:0-731 GCA_046352665.1 Thermoplasmatota archaeon | reverse complement strand
CCGGCAAGAAGCTCGACCTTCTCTTCCCGCTCTTCTTCTCCTACCGCGCCCCGGCCGAGGCGGGCGTGGGTGCGTTCCCGCTCTTCTGGCGGATCCGCGGCGTCGAGCGGATCGGCACCGTCTTCTTCCCGCTCTTCTTCGACATGAAGCACATCGGGGTCTCGCGCACGACCATCGCCTTCCCCTTCTTCCTGCGGCACCGCGACTACGTCGAGAAGATGTTCGCGCTCTACGGCCAGGTGCCGGCCGAGGCGAAGGCGTCGGCGCCCGGCGCGGTCTTCGTCGTCATGACGGCGTTCGGGACGATCCAGAGCGCCGTGGCCGCGGTGAAGAAGGGGGCCGAGAATTACCTCACCAAGCCGCTCGACTTCGAGGCGCTGGCCGCGGTCGTCGCCCGTACCGGCGCCACCACGGTCGCCGGCCGGTACGACGCCGAGGGCATCCCGGTCCCGACCGACCAACTCGTCGACGACGGCGACCACATCGCCGTCGGCCAATGCACTCTCCGCGTCATCCACCTCGTCGGCCACACCCCGGGCTCGATCGCGCTGCTGTACGACGACCCCGACGGCACGCCGCATCTCTTCACCGGCGACTCCCTGTTCCCGGGCGGCGTGGGCAACACCTTCGGCGACGAGGGCGCCTTCAGGTCGCTGATCAACGACGTGAGCACGAAGATCTTCGACCGGCTCCCGGACGAGACCTGGTTCTACCCGGGCCACGGGAAGGAC
>JBHEMF010000276.1:399-744 GCA_046352665.1 Thermoplasmatota archaeon | reverse complement strand
CGTCCGAGATGAGCAAGAGGTCGTTCGCGCGCGCCCACTCCGCGATCTTCCGCACGTCCCGCTTCGGGATCGTCGTGCCCGTGGGATTCGACGGCGAGTTCAGGATGATCGCCTTCGTGCGCGCGGTCAGCAGCGCCTCCAAGTCCTCCACTTGAGGGACGTAGCCCTTCTCGCGCCGCAGCGGATACGCGACGGGACGGCCGTTCACGAGGCGCGTGTGCGGGCTGTACAGCACGAAGCCCGGGTCCGGAATGAGCACTTCCTCGCCCGGGTTCACGAACGAGGCCATCGTCGCGTACAAGCCGGACGTGGACCCCGTCGTGACGATGACGTTCGCCGCCGTGA
>JBHEMF010000276.1:0-389 GCA_046352665.1 Thermoplasmatota archaeon | reverse complement strand
GTTCTCCCCCCCGCGCAAGGCCTTCTCGAAGGCCGCGATCACGAACTCCGGCGGCTGGAAATCCGGCTCCCCGATGCCGAAGTTGATGGCGTCCTTCCCCGCCATCTCGAACATCTTCCGGATGCCGGACATGTCGATGCCGCTCATCCTGTCCGCGATCATGCCGTGCGCCGCGAGGGAGTGACGGGATAAAAACTCCCCGGCTGGCGTGCGCGAGGGCGTGCGCGCGAAGGTGTCTCCGGTTTCGTCGTGACTCGTCGCCTTCGCCTTTGCCCTCGCGGCCAATCGGAGACACTCACCGTCGCGCGTTGGCACGACGGAATCACCCTCACTCGCGAAGGCGAAGGCCAAGGAGAGGACCCACGACACAGACCGTGATTGCTCACCTC
>JBHEMF010000275.1:0-761 GCA_046352665.1 Thermoplasmatota archaeon | reverse complement strand
CAGCCAGCCCGCCGGCTCCCCGAACACCGCCATGTACCAGCTGATCGCGGCAACGTCGGCGAGCTGCGCGAATACCCGCCGCGCCGGCGAGATGAGGTTCGAATAGGCGATGCGCAGGAAGATGAAGAGCGCGAGCACCAAGTGGATGCCCATTACGTAGAGCGGCAGCGTGTCGTGGCGCAGGCCCTGGATCGTGCCGTCGGGTGCGCGGGCGGTGACGATCAGTTGGTCCGGCAGGCTGTCCGGGGCGAGCGCGAGGCTGTGATAGCGGGTCGCCGCGAAGGGTGAGGGGAGGCCGGCGAAGACGCCGCTGCCGTCATGCGCGATCTCCGAGACCTTGCCGTGCATCGGCGCAGGCGCGCGCACGACCCGTCCGCCGAACTGCTGGCCGATCGCCTGGTGGCCGAGGCAGACGCCGAGCAAAGGCAGCCGCGCCGCCGCGCAGGCCGCGACCAGGGCGAGCGAGATCCCGGCCTCGTGCGGCGTGCCCGGTCCCGGCGAGAGCAGGATCGCCGCGGCGCCGCTGGCCAGCGCCTCGTCCGGGGTCAGCGCGTCGTTGCGTTCGACCCGGACCTCGCTGCCAAGCTCGCGCAGATACTGGACCAGGTTCCAGGTGAAGCTGTCATAATTGTCGATGACCAGCAGCAAGCCGGAGCCGCTTTATTCTTGCTGCGGCCCGGAGGTCATGGTCGCGGCAATGCGGCGCCGTTCGGCCTGGATCGCCGCGGCGTTGCGCTGGACTCCGACGCTCGCCTCCATGG
>JBHEMF010000274.1:342-788 GCA_046352665.1 Thermoplasmatota archaeon | reverse complement strand
GCCCGGGCGGCGGCATCGTCGCGCTCTCGTTCGACGGCAGCGACTCGCTGGTCAACGTGACGCTCGCCGAGAACGCCGGCCTGGACGAACTGGACATCCTCCTCAACCTGCGCCGCGCCCACAAGAAGGGCAACAAGACGTTCGGTGTGAACGTCTTCACCGGCGAGATCGAGGACATGGTGAAGAACCACGTCATCGAGCCCCTGCGCGTCGGCACCCAGGAGATCAAGGCCTCCACGGAGGCCGCGGTCATGATCCTGCGCATCGACGACGTCATCGCGGCCAAGGCCTTCTCGGGCGGCGGCGGTGGCGGCCCCGACGACGACATTCCATTCTGATCAGCTGTTCGCGGAGACGACCTGCCGCGCGAGCTGCGGGTGACTCATGAGCTTCGCCGTCGCGAGGTCGAGGCTCTTCTTCTGATTCTTCACGAGCATCTTGTCGAC
>JBHEMF010000274.1:0-332 GCA_046352665.1 Thermoplasmatota archaeon | reverse complement strand
GCATGGGCGACATGGATATGTAAGTCGGTGAAGTCTTCCGAGCGAGCGCAGCAGCGCGAGCGAGGATGGTTTCACCGACGCTCAATGCTTCGGCCGAGCGCAGCGAGGCCGAATGCTTTGACGTCCTGACGAGCCAGAACGCACTGTCACTTTCCCCCCTTCTCCCTTCTCTTTTTTCGAACGTCGCGAAAGACCAGCGCGCCGCAGCGCGAGTGGCTTCACGCTGAACGCCATCGTGCGGCGGCGAGTTACGAATTGCCCTGATGTTGCATTATCTGGGGCGCGCAAAGCGCGCCCTTTCCACCTTTCGGCACGATGGTTCGGTCGAGCAG
>JBHEMF010000273.1:0-806 GCA_046352665.1 Thermoplasmatota archaeon | reverse complement strand
ACCTTCCATTTCACGGTCCTCGCCGAGGAGGCTCCCGTGCCGGAGCGGGACAAGCCGCACAGCCGCGCGGAACTCCTTACGGGCCGCCGGGTCCTGGTCGTGGACGACAACGCCACGAACCGCAAGATCTTCCGCCTGCAGTGCGAGCGCTGGGGCATGCGCGTGCGCGAGGCCGCCGAGCCCGAGACGGCGCTGGAATGGGTGCGCCAGGGCGAGAACTTCGACCTTGCCATCATCGACCACCAGATGCCCGGCATGGACGGGGCGCAACTCACGCAGGAGATCCGCAAGGTGGTCTCCGCCGAGAGGATGCCCATCCTTTTGGCAAGCAGCCTCGGCGAGAAGCCGGAGAG
Source organism: Thermoplasmatota archaeon (assembly GCA_046352665.1). GTDB lineage: Archaea > Thermoplasmatota > E2 > JACPAO01 > JAHFTW01 > JAHFTW01. The sequence goes on along the minus strand of JBHEMF010000273.1, from coordinate 453 downwards.
CTACGGGCCCGACTTCGGCGTCTCGTCGTTCCTCACGAAGCCGGTGAAACAGTCGCAGCTCCTCGATGCGCTCGTGAGCACGCTGGCCCCGGCCCTGGAGGAGGTGGCCGCCGTCGTGGCGCCGGCCGCGGCACCCGTCACGAAGACCCTGCGCATACTGCTTGCCGAGGACAACCCCGTGAACCAGAAGGTCGCAACGCGCATGATGCAGAAGCTCGGCTACACGATCGAGGTCGCAAACAACGGCGAGGAGGCGCTCGAAGCCGCCAAGGCCGCGGTCTCCTCGCCGCTGCTCGAGGAGTCCGTCGAGGGCGCGACCGGCATCCTGCTCAACATCGCCCGCGCGGGCGTGGCACCGGCGCGGCGGTGAGCGAGCGCAGCGAGCGAGCCCAGAAGGCCGAGCGTCGTGTCTTCACGACGGCCGCCGAAGGCGGCAGAGTGAAGAGTCGGGAC
>JBHEMF010000272.1:0-812 GCA_046352665.1 Thermoplasmatota archaeon | reverse complement strand
GGTGAACACGAGCGCGCGGGACGGCCCGACCTCGCGGATGAGCGCGAAGAACACGAGGAACGCCAGTGCCGTGCAGATCACGGCCAGGCCGGCGAGCGCGGCGAGCACCTTGCCGTCGGGCAGCGGGCGCGACACCGGCGACACCGGGCGCTGGGCGCGCGGCCGCACCGGCGGGCGCACGATGCGCTGCGGCGGCGGGCGCTGCGCCGCCGGCTCGCCGGCGCCGTTGGCGGCGCCCTCGCGCAGGTCCGACAGCGCGAAGTCGATGTCCTCGCCGAACGTGCGCAGGACGCGGATGCGCAGCGCGGCGTAGCGGCGCAGCGCCTCGCTGCGCCGGCCGCGCACCAGGCACAGCGTGATGATCTCGCGGTGGACGTCGACGTCGTAGGGCTCGAGGTCGGTGAGCCGTTCGAGGTGGCCGGCCGCGGCGCCCAGGTCATCGCGCTCGACTCGCAGCGCCGCCGCCGCCTTCAGTCCCTTCGCCGCCAGCGTCCGCAGCCGGTCGCGCTCGGCGTAGGCCGCCACGGCGTAGGCGTTGGTGCCGTACCGCCGCGCCAGGTGCTTCGCCGCCGCCTCGGACAGGCCGCGGCGGGTCAGCTCGCGCACCGCGGCGGCCTCGAACGCCGGGTCGGTGCCGTTCCTCGCCGCACCGTGCGTGGTGTTCGCCGTGCTGACCGCGCTCCTCGCGGCCGGGGGGTCACGATGAGCGGCCACGTTCACGGCGACACCTGCGCCTGCGGATGCGGGGAGCGGGACAAGTGGTGGACCACGAATGCCTGACGTAATGACGCAATCCTTTCGTCCGATAGGAG
>JBHEMF010000271.1:0-823 GCA_046352665.1 Thermoplasmatota archaeon | reverse complement strand
CCCCCGGGGTCCGTGACTTTGTGAGCCGCACATGTGGTGGCCATCCGAGCTCCGTGGCTTCCGTGGTTTTCGTGGCTGGGCCGTTCCGTGGCTGGGCCGTTCCGTGGCTGGGCCGCTACTCCTCTTCCCTCCCCGACCCCGGCATGTCGCAGAACTCCGCTTCCTTGTCCTCGACGTAGATCTCCACCTCTCCGAACTCGCGCGTCTCGGCGCTGATGTGGATGCGGTTGCCGCCCCGCATGAGCCTGCCGGGGAACCGCAGCGTCACCTTGTCGCCCTTGCGGAAGACGAACGGGGCTTCGCGCGAGATGGTGGCCACGTTCAGTTTCCTGGCCTGTATGCGCTCCGGCGGGTACGCGATGCCGTTGATGACGAAATGCGGCGGCGCAAGGAGGGTCGCCTCGCCCAACGGGTTGAGGAGCGTGAAGGCGAACCTGCCGTCGCCCGTCTCGCGCAGGCTCCCGCGCTTGTACATCTTCCGGAGCAGGAAATCCGGAATCGCCACAACGGACATTGCCGCGGCCGCGTTATTGGGGTTTTCCTTTGGCGGCATGCCGCCGTCTCCGCCGACCTCAGGGACCCCATGCCGCCCGGAGGACGGCGGCGTCGGCATCCGTCCTCACGCCTTGCGGGTCCATGTGGGTGCGGGCGGCGCGGCAGCGGACGGCGGTGATCGCCGCGGGCCTCGGGGTGCCGACGATCGAGGGTGGCGAGGTCGTCGAGGTGGAGCACCGATGCGTGCAGCTGGCCGGCGAGCATCGCCTGGACGGCGGCGGCGCCGGGGAAGACGATCGGCTTGACGTCGGAGATCGTCAGGCCGCAC
>JBHEMF010000270.1:0-923 GCA_046352665.1 Thermoplasmatota archaeon | reverse complement strand
GGCTTCCCGACTACCGGGATCTCGACAGCGACGCCGACGGCATCCCCGACGCCGTCGAAGGCGCCGGCGACAGCGACAACGACGGCGTCCCCGACTACCGCGACCTCGACAGCGACAACGACACCATCCCCGACGGGATCGACGGCAACATCGACACCGACTTCGACGCCGTGCCCGACTTCCGGGACCTCGACAGCGACAACGACGGCATCCCCGACCAGGTCGAGGCAGGCCCCAACCCGAAGGCGCCGGTGGACACGTTCGGCGGCGGCATCCCCGACTTCCGGGACCACGACAGCGACGGCGACCTGATCCCCGACTCCGCCGAGGCCGGCCCCGACCCGACGCACCCGGTCGACACCGACGGCGACGGCGCCCCCGACTACCGCGACCTCGACAGCGACGGCGACGGCATCGCCGACACCGTCGAGGGCAACACCGACCTGGACAAGGACGGGAAGCCCAACTACCAGGACGACGACAGCGACGGCAACGGCGTACCCGACCGAGAGCAGGGCGTCACCGACCAGGACGGCGACGGCATCCCAGACCTCGTCGACCCCGACGACGACGGTGACGGCATCCTCGACGTCGTGGAGGGCGACGCCGACGTCGACGGTGACGGCGTCCCCAACTCCCAGGACCCCGACAGCGACGGTGACGGCATCGCCGACGCCGCCGAGGGCCTCGCCGACTTCGACGCCGACGGGGTGCCCAACTACCTCGACGCCGACAGCGACGGGGACGACATCCCCGACCGGGTCGAGGGCATCTCCGACACCGACGGCGACGGCAAGCGGGACTGCTACGACACCGACAGCGACGAGGACGGGCTGCCGGACAAGATCGAGGGCACCGGCGACGCCGACGCCGACGGCTCCCCGAACTACGTGGACGTCGACGGCGACAAGGACGCCATCCCC
>JBHEMF010000269.1:0-940 GCA_046352665.1 Thermoplasmatota archaeon | reverse complement strand
GCGCCAGACCGTGCAGCAGATCGTCGACCAGGTCCTGGCGCTGCCCGAGGGCACGCGCCTGCTCGTGCTCGGGCCGCTGATCAAGGACCGCAAGACCGAGGGCGAGCGCGTCTTCGAGGGCGCCCGGCGGCAGGGCTTCGTTCGAGTTCGTGTCGACGGGGAGCTGTACGACCTCTCCGAGGCGCCGACCCTCGACCGCTACAAGCGCCACACGATCGAGGTCGTCGTCGACCGCTACGTCGTCCGCCGAGCTGAAGCGCCCGAGGGCGCCGAACGCGACCGCCTCGAAGCCGCCCATCAGCATGAGGAGCACGAGGTTCGCGCCCTCGGGCTGCGGCATGTCGGACGGGATGGGCCAGATGGCGTTGCCGATGGGTCCGGCCGACTCCAGGAGGAAACCGACGACGGTCGCGACAACACCTACGATGACAAGGTTCCAGCGGATGTTCATGGGTTCACGTCAGGGGCAGGGCCCCGAACGGCAAGCGACCCTGGGCCATTTCAAGGCAAGGGGACGTTTCTCATGCATCCTGAGGAACGGAGGTTGTCAGTCCTGCGCGTGGGCAACCTCAGATACGGGGGCGAGCGGCGTGTGGGAGGCCTGGGATTTGAGGATGGTTGGGATTTGCGATGACATGACAAGTCGGCCGTCGTGTGGGAGACTTTGGGAAACCGGGAAGACTGGAAAAGAGGAACCTTCGTAGGCGACGGCCGAGCACCGATTGCACGGAAACGTGGGCCTGCGACGTACGGCGACAGGGCCATGTCAGTTCCGACGACGACGCCTTCCTCCGATTGGCCCTGAATTTTGCATGGGCCGCGAGGTTGCTGCGCGTGGGCGTCTTCCCCGCCTGGGGCCGAGGCCCCAAGCGGGAGCGAGGGACGAGGCGAGGGTCTGGCCAGCTGAGCCCGCGCAGCGGCAAGGTGCGAAGGCTGGGGC
>JBHEMF010000268.1:0-968 GCA_046352665.1 Thermoplasmatota archaeon | reverse complement strand
CGCGTGGATCATCAGCCTTGCCGAGATCACGCCTCTTCGGGGATCTTGTACACTTCCCCAAGCCCGAGCTGGCGCCGTTCGAGCACGCGCTCGAGCATGATCTTCATGTACATCGCGTCGTGCTCGACGATGGGGCTCACCGACGTCACCGTGATGTTGTAGTCGTTCTCGAGGATGACCTCGACGAGCGGCGTGAAGTCGAGGTCGCCCTTCTTGATGGGGACGTGGTTGAGCTCGTTGCCGTTCGTGTACTTCACGCCCGTGAAGTACGAGTGGATGTGCTTGAGCTTCAGCGCGTCGAGCTTCTTGAAGACGGCCTGGAAGTCCTCCTTGGTGCGGAGGCCGCCGTTCGAGCGCGCGTGGATGTGCGCGAAGTCGACGATGGGCACGACGCCGGGGACGGCCTTGCAGATCTGGACGATCTGGTCGAGGTCGCCGACGGTCTGCTGCTTGCCCATCACTTCGAGGCCCAGCTTGCAGCTGAACTTGTTGTCCTGGAAGTAGTCGCGCAGCATCGTCACCGACTTGATGGCGCGCTCCATCGTCTTCTCCTTCGAGAGGCTGGTGTAGAAGCCGGTGTGCGCGACGACGACGTCCGCCTTCATGATGTCCGCGAAGTAGCCGGACATCGCGATCTTGTCCATCGACTTCTCGATGGTCTTCTCGTCGTCGCTGCAGATGTTGGTGTAGTACGGGGAGTGGACGCCGAGCTTCACGCCCAGCTGCTTGGCCAGCTCGCCCACTTCGACGGCGTACTCCTCGTCCATGCGGATGCCGCGCACGAACTGGACCTCCATGGCGTTGAGGCCGAGCTCCTGCACGTGCTGGACGCCTTCGAGCGTCGTGCGTCCCTTGCACGAGAGGGGGACGCCGGCGGGACCGATGTAGATCATGAAGGCACCTGAGAGGACCGCGAACCCCCTGAGCCGGGTTCGGCTCTTAAAGGAATTGGCGGGCCTGCTTCCGCC
>JBHEMF010000267.1:0-986 GCA_046352665.1 Thermoplasmatota archaeon | reverse complement strand
ACAAGGAGAAGATGCTGCGCTCCGACCCTGAGCTGAAGGCAGCCCTCGAGAAGGCCGACGAGCTCAAGGAGAAGGCCGAGAAGTCGCACGCCAAGGTGGGCGAGATGGCCGAGAAGGCGCAGGGCGAGCACGACGCCATGATCAAGCTCTACAAGGAGTCCGACAAACTCCGCAAGAAGGCCGACAAGCTGCAGGAGCGCTTCGTCGTCTCCAAGATGGAGGCGGACAAGATCCACAAGACGTACATCGAGTTCGTGAACGCCATCCACGAGATCGAGGACGCGCAGGCCGGCGGCTCCCGCGACAGCGCGGCAAGCCAGGCGTCCCGCGCCGAGAAGTCCGAGGCCGCGGCGGAGCTCGTCTTCCAGAAGTTCAAGGCGGGCGAGAAGCTCTCGACGGAAGACCTCCTGACGCTGCAGAAGGCCGGGTTGCTGTAGTCTCGCGCCAGCCGGAAGGCACGGAATGCACGGAAACGGCAGGGCCTCTAGCGGAGGCTCGTCGGTCGCGGAACCTGGGATTGTGGTCAAGACGTTCATGTGCGGACGCCAGGGCCACAATCGTCCGACGACGGCGACGTGCTGCGGTTGGCCCTGATTTCGCATTGGATACGAGGCTGCTGCGCGTGGGCGTCCTCCCCGCGGGGCGAGCGAGCCGCCGGCGGAGCGAAGGCGGCGAGGGGGTGGCAGGCCGCGTACGCGCCATCGCAGTGGGTGCAGGCGAGGGCCGCGGGAAGGACGCCGCACGAAGAATCGGGAACTCGACGGCGCCAAAACCACCGATCTCCGATTTCACCGAGTCATTCGGTGCCATCGGTGCCGTCCCTTCGGTTCGGGGACGGCACCCGCCTCCCCCTCGCATTCGCTCGGCGGTTCGTCTGCCACATCCCCCAGGCTGGCTTCGCCCGGCCATGGCGTGCCCGCCGTCCGTGCGACATGCCTTGCAATGGGTGGCGGGTTCGGTCGAGCAAGTCGCCGCCGTCGTCGGAC
>JBHEMF010000266.1:0-1000 GCA_046352665.1 Thermoplasmatota archaeon | reverse complement strand
GTGCTGGTCAATCGCGGCTGGATCGCCGCGCCGGCATCGCGCCAGAGCGTGCCCGAAGTGCGCACGCCGACGGCTGAGCAGACCGTCATTGGCATCGTGCTCGAACGCCTGCCGCACGCGCTCGAGCCCGGCGCGGCGCCGAGCGGCTGTGGGCCCTCCTGCACGACCGCCCCTTCCTTCCGGCCTTGGGGGCGCTCACCGGCGGCCAGGCCGTGCAGATGGTCCGCGGCGGGCTCGATGCCATCTACCTGTCCGGCTGGCAGGTCGCAGCCGACAACAACCTCGACGGCGAGACCTACCCGGACCTGAGCCTGTACCCGTCGAACTCCGCGCCGCAGCTCGTGCGCCGCATCAACAACGCGCTCCAGCGCGCCGACGAGATCGAATGGGCCGAGAAGAAGCACACCCACTGGTGGCTCGCGCCCATCATGGCCGACGCCGAGGCAGGCTTCGGCGGCCCATTGAACGCCTACCTCATGATGCAGCACATGGTCGAGGCCGGCGCCTCCGGCGTCCACTTCGAGGACCAGCTCTCCAGCGCGAAGAAATGCGGCCACATGGGCGGCAAGGTCGTGGTGCCCACGATCCAGCACGTCCGCACCCTGCGCGCCGCCCGCCTCGCCGCCGACGTCGCCGGTGTCCCCAGCCTCCTCGTTGCCCGCACCGATGCCCGGGGCGCCCGGCTGCTCTCGTCCGACATGGACCCCCGCGACCAGGCGTTCCTCACCGGCCGAAAGACCGGCGACGGACTCTTCGAGGTGAAGCCCGGCATCGAGCCCGCCATCCAGCGCGGCCTCGCCTACGCCCCATACGCGGACCTCCTGTGGTTCGAGACGAACGAGCCGGACGTCGCCGAGGCCGAGCGCTTCGCGCAGGCGATCCACCGCGAGTTCCCGGGCAAGATGCTCGCCTACAACTGCAGCCCGAGCTTCCACTGGGCCAAGCGCCTGCGGCCCGAGGAGGTGGCGGACTTCCAGCCGCGCCTTGGGCGCCTCGGCTA
>JBHEMF010000265.1:0-1201 GCA_046352665.1 Thermoplasmatota archaeon | reverse complement strand
GACTACGTCGCCGTGGAGCTCGCCGTCGAGGGCAAGTGCACGCGCTTCGTGGACGCGACGAACGTGGACGGCGTGTACACCCGCGACCCGGCCAAGCACCGCGACGCGAAGTTCCTGGGTGAACTGGACTTCGAGAACCTCCTCGGCATCATCGAGGAGCGCGAATGGAGCACGGCAGGCGCTCCCGGCGTCATCGACGGCCCCGCCACCGTGCTGCTTGCGCGTGAAGGGATACCGACGAGCGTCGTGAAGGGCACGGACCTCGAGAACCTCGGGAAGGCAGTGGCCGGAAAGCCCTTCCATGGCACCCATGTCGCCGGCAAGAAGGTGGCCGTTTGAGCACTCGCACTCCCCAAATCCAACTCGCGAACCCCGTCGCCGGCGTTGCCGAGCACAGGCACTGCGAGGTCTGCGGCAAGTCCATCGCCCTCGACGGCCGGGTCTGCAGTCCGGAGTGCGCGAAGCGCCTGCAAGAGGCCATCAAGACGAAGAAGCGCAGCGTCTACATCCTGATGGGCGTCGTCTTCCTCACCGTCGTCTTCAGCCTCTACGGCAACCAGATCTTCCAGTTGGGCAAATAGCCGAGCCACGGTGCGGTGACGGCGGCCTTTTGAGCCAGCCTCCGGTGGGCGCATGACGATGGAGCTGAACCTGTCCCTGGCGGAGAAGCGTCTCCTTGCGTCGCTCCCCAAGGATGGCACTCCCGTCGCCGCGGCACAACTCGCAGCCGCCGGTTTCGCTTCGGAGGTCGAAGTGCTCCAGGCCGCTGGCGCGCCGCAAAGGCACGGACTCGTCGAATTGCGCGAAGACAAGCAGACGCTCCACTCGCTTTCCCAGGAAGGCCTGCGTTTCCAGAGATCGGGCTTGCCCGAACGGCGCGCGGCCGAGGCTTTGCATGAAGCCGGCGGCAGACTGCAGCTTGCGGAACTTGGCCCGAAGTCCGGTTTGGACGGCGCCGAGGTCAACCTCGCTGCCGGTTGGCTGCGCAAGAAATCCTGGGCCACGATGGAGAAAGGCGCCGCCGGCGTCACGGTGGCGCTGACAAATGGCCGCCCGCCGCAGGGCATGGACGAGGTCGTGCTGATGGATCTGGGGGCGCAACCGAAAGCCGTCCGCGAACCGGGAGCTATCGCCCTGCTCGCCCAACGAGGAGGCCTGCTGGTGGAGAGCATCCGCACCACGCGCAGCCTTGCTCTTACTC
>JBHEMF010000264.1:0-1376 GCA_046352665.1 Thermoplasmatota archaeon | reverse complement strand
ACGGCACCGGCGCATGGCACGTGCTGCAAGCCCTGCAAGACCTCGTCCCGCTGCGCCGCTGCCGTGTCCTGCCGAAGGAGAAGTGCCTCTACCTCGACATCGGCAAATGCGCTGGCCCCTGCATCGCGGCCTGCACGGACGCCGAGTACGCGCTCCTGGTCGGCGAAGTGAAGGACCTCCTCGAAGGACGCGCCGACCACCTCATCGGCCGCGTACGCGCACGCATGGAGGACGCTGCAACAAGGCAGGAGTTCGAGCTGGCCGGCCGCCTCAGGGACCAGCTTGCGGGACTGCGCGGCATCCTCGAACGCCAGCACATGGTGCAGGACAAGCTGGAGGACCGCGACATCGCCGCCATCGGCGCGCAGGGCGACCTCGCCGTCGTCGTCGTGCTGCACCAGCGTGACGGCAAGATCGTCGGCCAGAGCCCGTTCATCGTGACCGGTGTGGCACCCGACGAGGAGGGCCAAGCCCTGGCGGATTTCCTGCGCGGCTACTACCAGGACCTCCCGGTGCCGCGCCACGTCACGCTCGACGCGCCGCCCGACCTGGGCCCGCCGCTCGAGACGGACCTGCGGCTGCTGCGCGGCGCGGCGGTCACGGTCGAGACGCCGGAGAAGGGCGGCAAGCGCCGCTGGGTCGAGGTCGCGGCCACCAACGCCAGCCTGCGGCTGCAGGAGGAGCTGCACCGCCGCGCCAAGCGCGGCTCGGGTGCGCTCGAAGGCCTGCAGCGCGCCCTCGGGCTTGAACGGCCGCCACGCGTCATCGAGGGCTTCGACATCAGCCACATGGCGGGCCAGTTCACCCGCGCGGCCCTCGTGCGTTTCCAGGACGGCGAGCCGGAGAAGTCGGGCTACCGCACCTTCAACATGCGCGAGGTCGGCGCCGCGGCCGTCGAGGCGGGCACGGCCACGAGCAAGGGCGCCGGCCGCGAGGTGGACGACTTCGCCTCCATCGCCGAGGCCGTTCGCCGCCGTTACGCGCGCCAGGTCGGCGAGGGCGAGGCGCTGCCGGAGCTCATCGTCATCGACGGCGGACCGGGCCAGCTCGCCGCCGCGCGGCAAGCGCTGAAGGAGCTCGACCTCCTGCACGTCCCCATCTGCTCGCTGGCGAAGCAGGAGGAACTCGTGTACCAGCCGGGACGGATGCGTCCGCTGGCGCTCAAGCGCAACGACCCGGCCCTGCAGCTTCTGCAGCGCGTGCGTGACGAGTCGCACCGCTTCGGCATCACGCAGGTGCGGCGCAAGGGCGTGCTGGTCGGCGACACGGTTGTGGTGCGCCGCGCGGGCGACGTCATCCCCGAGGTGGTCGGACCGGTGGTCGACGCGCGCGACGGCAGCGAGACCGAGTTCGTCATGCCCACCCGGTGCCCGACG
>JBHEMF010000263.1:0-1783 GCA_046352665.1 Thermoplasmatota archaeon | reverse complement strand
CCGCAACGTGAACGTCACGATGCTGGCGCACAACAACCAGATCTACGGGCTCACCACCGGCCAAGCGTCCCCGACGACGGACCTTGGGCACAAGACGAAGACGACGCCGAAGGGCAACTTCGAGGCCCCCGTCAACCCGCTCGCCCTGGCCATCGCGTGCGGCGCCGGATTCGTCGCGCGCAGCAGCGCCGGCGACCCGAAGCACCTCGCCGAGACCCTCAAGGCCGCCATCGAGTACCGGGGCTTCTCGCTGATCGACATCCTGCAGCCCTGTGTCACCTTCAACAAGGTCAACACGTACGCCTGGTACAAGGAGCAGTCCGTCAAGCTGCCCGCCGACTGGGACCCGAAGGACAAGGTGCGCGCCTTCGCCAAGGCCCTGGAATGGGGCCACAACGACATCGCGCTCGGCACGCTCTACCGCAACGACGCCCTGCCGACCCTCGAGGACGCTTACCCGTGGGCGAAAGAGTCGCCGTTGTACCAGGCGGACATCAGGAACATCGACACGACGCCGACGTTGCAGAAGTTCATCTGAGCGAGCGCAGCAAGGACGATCAAGCTGCCCGCCTTGGGCAATGGGTGAAACACGTTCGCCTAGCGCACGGCGTTGCCGTTGCGTGGGTCCGCGTACGACGCTTCCATCGCTTGCGGCCGTCGGTCTTCTAGAAGCGCCAACTCGTTGCCGCTCGGGTCACGAAGTAGCACGCACGGCCCGTTCGGCGTCTCGAAGCCAGGGTCGTGGCACTCCCAGCCCGCCTTCTCCAAACGTCCGCGTTCCGTGAATAGGTCGGCGACCTCGTAGATAGGCAGCACGGTTCCTGCCTTGCGGTGGTCGGCCAGGAGGACCAAAGGCCCCGGACCCAGCTGCAGGGCCGCTACCTCGGCGCCGAACGCCTTGAAGTGCCAGACCTTGCGAGCGCCAGCGTGTTCGACGTACCAGGCCGCATCGCGCCCCGTGTCCGAGGAGCCCACGTAGAGGAAACGCAACGGCCCCCACGCGATTGCTGGCGAGGGCGTTTTGGGTTTGGCGGGCACACCCGTCGAACATAGTGACGCTCTTGGATTCTCGCACGTTTTCGGAGTCTGGTCACACCTCGAAGGCCGCAACGACCGGCCAGTTGTCTTCGTCGTCCTCGCCGCCGGCGTACGTCCACGCCCCGGTCGCGTGGATACACAGGAGCCGGGAGGCGGCAGGCATGGAGGGGCTTGCAAAGCGCAGGTCCATGGCAGGATGATGCAAGCCCGGGGGAAAAGGAACGATGGGGAGGGAAGTGAAAGTGCCAGCCCGGCATTGCACTAAAATTCACCATACCTGATTCTGGTTAGGTTCCACGTCAGGAGTTTGAGTGCGGCTTCAGTGAGGCGCATGAGTGGGTTGGTGGCGCGGATGCGGCCGCCGAAGCGGCGCTTGATGGCGCCGAACGTGGCTTCGATGCCATTGCGGCGACCATAGTGTTGGTACCATTGCGTCGGGTTGGTTTGCTCCTCGCCGACCATGCGGTGGAACGCCGTCCTAGTATCGGGGCCGAGGGGTTTGGGTGGCGCTTGCCGCGTGTTCTTCTTGGGTCGGATGTAGGGTTTTGCGCCGGCGGCCCGAGCCGCCCAACAGTTGGCGTTGCTGAGATAGCCGGCATCCGCGTACAATTCGCGAATCGGGGCTCGCACCGCCTTCACGAGTCCGGGCAGGAATTTCGTGTCGTGCTCGTGCGGACCCGAGAATTTCCACGAGAGAACCGTCTTCGTGGCGGCGTCGATTAGGGCGTTGACCTTGATCCAGTTG
>JBHEMF010000262.1:0-1866 GCA_046352665.1 Thermoplasmatota archaeon | reverse complement strand
CGGCGTAGGTGAGGATGCACGTGGAGTTCACGTGGCCGAGGGCATCGAGGTCGGCGAACCGGACGTCGATGGGGACGCGGTAGGGCGGCACCGGAGACGGGACCGTGGGGTTCCGTTTGACGGTTCCGCCGAGGGAGGAAAGAAGGAAGGGAGAAGGGGAGACGGGCGTGCTCAGCAGATGGTGGGGCCGGGGGTGCTGGCTTCCGGGTATTCCACTGCCACGCAGGTCTCGATGCTCACGTTCTCGAGGGAGCCGCGGACTTCGAGGCCCGCGAACTGGATCTCGGAGCTTGCGTCATGCCAGGCGTCTTGGGCGACGCCGCGGGCCTCGTCGCGGATGCCGGCGCTGAGGTCGGCGCTGCCGTCGCGCAGGAGGTCGGATTCGCGCTGCACGGTCGCCGTGGCATAGACGGCCTCGGAGCCGGCCATGCCGTCGAGGGTGTGGATCTCGTCGCGGGCCATCGTGTTGACGGTGGCCGTCTCGTCGTGCGCGAGGGTCGCGGCCTTGCCAGCGGTGCCTTGGGCGCGGTCACCGGCGTACTGCGCTGCGACGCTCGCGTCGTGCAGGCTGCCCTCGGCGGCTGCCCTCGCATCGCCGACCTTGGCGTTCACGTTGTCCAGTGAACCCGCCACGGTCCCGCGCGCCGTGTCGATGGCGCCGGAGAGCGTGCCGGGCACGGAGGCGACGATGGGGTCGGCGGCGCCATGTGCGGCGGCGAGTCCGCCATCGATGGCAGCTTGCGCCTTCTCCTGGGCCTTGCCGAGCTTGGTGTTGGCGACGCCAGCGGTCTCATCCAGCTGGGCGTTGACGACGTCCACCGTGCCGCTGACCAGGATGATCGCGTCGTCGGCGCGGTCCATGACCTTGCCGACGGGGCGGGAGAGGTCGTCGAGTGCAGGCGCCTCGGGCGCTTCCGGGAGGGGCGGCATCGGGGGCAGCGTCGGCACGTCGGGGGCCTGCGGCGCTTCGGGCAGGTCCGGCGCAGACGGGGCTTCGGGCAGGCGGTCGGAGACGTCGTGGATCCGCTCCTGCCAGTTCGCGATGATCTGGTCGCCGGGCGCGGCGGAGACCAGGGCGGCTCCGGACAGCGCAAGGATCGCTGCCAGGGTCAGGGCTTTCTTCGGGGTCGCAAAGTGTTGCATCAGCACCACCAAACGATGGCTCGGCGCCGCGGGATAACTAGGCTGGGTATGGTGAGCGGACCCAAAGGCGCGGCAAAGATGTCGCGAATTCCGCCGTACGGCACACACGAAAAAGCGGCCAAGTCCGCACATGCTGCCGAATCCTACGTTTTTCGGACGGGGGCAAACGAGGATCTGGGGTCATGGGGGACCTGGAAAACGGCGGCCTATGCCAATGGCCGATTCATCGTTGACGCTCGCCGAGTCTGATTGGCGGGAAAAAACAGACCAAAAAAAGAGGGAGGGAAAGAAGGGGCCGATGTCTGGACGTCAGCAATCCATCCACAGGCTGGGCGTCGCGTATCGTGCGGTGACCACGGGCTTCACCTGCGAATCCCCAGGCAGGCCAGGGCAGCCGGACACGGGGGAATCCATGTGGCCGGCGCCGTCCACGGTCCGCTTTGTCCAGGCTTCGGCGCCGCGCATGGCGTCCTTGGCGTCACGTTGCGCCATGTCTCCGGCGCGGTGCGCGCCTGCGATTGCGGCGTCGGCGCGATCGCTCGCGGAGCCAGCCGCGTGATGCGCCGTCGCTGCGGCACCGTCCACGGCGGCGTTGGCCTGCTTCAGGGTGGCGTCGGCCTTGCCGTCGCGCACGGCCAGGACGACGAGCGTGCGGCGGATCTCGCGGCTTCGGGCCGTCGCTTCGGCCTAGGCGGGCGGCATACTCAGAGCCGTGCCCGCGAC
>JBHEMF010000261.1:0-1932 GCA_046352665.1 Thermoplasmatota archaeon | reverse complement strand
ATTCGTGCGAGGACTCCAGCATCGTGTTCAGCGACCTCTCGACCGTGCAGGGCGCCACGATCGTGGCGTGGGCCTGGGAGTTCGGCGACGGCGCAACGTCCAGCGCGCAGTCGCCGCCGGCGCACACCTATGCAGCACCTGGCTTCTACACGGTGCGGCTCACGGTCACGGACTCGAACGGCAACATGGCGCAGTCGCAGCAGCAGTTGGCAAGCTCCGGCGACCCCGACTGCTGCCCTGTCCTGCAACCGTTCCAGGAGTTCACGATCCGCGAAGGGCAGTTCCTGCGCATCCAGCTCTACGCCTACGACTTCGAGGGCAAGCCCATCACGTTCGGCTACGGCAACACGTTGCCCGGCGCCAGCCTGGACGGGGAATCCATCCGGTGGCAGACGACGCCTGGGCAAGCCGGCGACTACGACGCAGTGGCGACCGCAAGCGACGGCCTCTGCACGGTCGAGCAGCCCGTCGTCGTGCACATCGTGCCGCCAGGAGCCGTCTTCCAGCAGGTGGACACGGACCAGGACGGCATTGCCGACTCCGCCGACGTCTGCCCCTCCGTGCCCGACGTCGGGCAGGCGGACCGCGACCACGACGGCATCGGCGACGCCTGCGACGCGACCCCTGACGCGTGGACGCCCATCCAGCCGCAGCACCTGCGCCGTTTCACGCCGGGCCCCGACATGGACCACGACGGCTTCGCGGACGCCACCGACGTCTGCCCCAACGTGCCGGACGCATCGCAGGCCGACATGGACGGCGACCGCGTGGGCGACGCGTGCGACCCGGACATCGACGGCGACGGCATCCCGCAATCGGGTCCCGCCGGCAGCTTCCTCGACGATTGCCCCATGGTCCCCAACGGCGACCAGGCCGACGCCGACAAGGACGGTGTCGGCGACCGCTGCAATCCCGCCACGCCGGCCGACGCAACGGCTCGCGACGCTCCCGCGGCGGACGCGCAGCCCGTCGCCGCTTCGCGCCAAGGCTGGGGCTACCTGGCACTCGGCGCCCTCGCCACGGGTGTCGTCGCCCTCCTGTACGGCCGGCGCCGCAACGGCCCATGACGCATAGCCTGAAATAGCGCAAGGAGTCCGCGCCACGGGTGATGGGACCTGCTCGATGACCAGACGGTGCGCGGTCTCCTCACGGCGTACCACGAGGCCACACGCGGCGAGGAGGGGACGCCGACACCGCTCATGATCCTGCACGGGTTGCGGGAGGAGCTCACGATCCGGCCCCACATCGAACTCCCCAGCGCCTACCACATGGCGCACTACCTGGACGAGTTCGTGGGCGAGCGCACCATCGGCATCACGGTGTGCGGGCGGTTCTTCAAGCAGATCGGCGACAAGGTGTTCCAGGGAACGCTCCTCTACCACGTGGACCGCATCGGCAGCCACTTGATCCGCGGCATCAACGCCGAGACGAACCTCTACACGGTCCTCGACGACAGCCCGTACTGGAACAAGTTCCCGTACGACTTCGACCAGGGCCCACTGGACCCCGACCTGCCCATCGGCTACCATCCGGGACCCGAGCTGGAGCCGGCGCTGGAGGACGAAGGGGAGAAGGACGACGAGGACGAGGAGCCGGGGAAGAACTGACTTCTCCCAACGCTTGAAGCGGGGCAGGTCCCGCGTGTGGGAGGCCCGCGATTTGAGGATGGGCGGGATTTGCGATTGCATCTTTTCTGTGTCAGCTAGCGACAGGACCATGCCCGTTCCGACGACGGCGGCGTGGCCGAGCAACTGGTCCTCAAAGACGATAGGCGCGGCGCATCCGCCCTTCGAAGCGTGGGCGACATTCTTCAGTGGGGCTGGCGGCGTGTGGGAGGCCCGGGATTTGAGGATGAGCGGGATTTGCGATTGCATCTTTTCTGTGTCAGCTAGCGACAGGACCATGCCCGTTCCGACGACGGCGGCGTGGCCG
>JBHEMF010000260.1:0-1943 GCA_046352665.1 Thermoplasmatota archaeon | reverse complement strand
ATAGTTCGAGCCGCCTACGCACATGCCGCCGGCGTTCGGGTAGTGGACCCAGCTGGCACCCGTGACGAGCGTCGTCGAGAGCTCGCCTGGTGCTATGGCCTGTGCGATGTTCATGGGACCCGCGGGGTCGCCGCGTAGTAGCCGTACACCGTGGCGCTGGCGCCCGGCAAAAGTGCCACGAGGGCGACGGCCGCGGCTGCCATGGCGCCCCATGCGAGGAGCCGGCCGGCACGTGGCATGTCAGGCAGCCGTGTGGCACGCGTCGGAAGGGCGCCTTGCGCCGGCCCATTCACCACATCGGGACAGCCAGCGGTCCGGGATTAAGGCTTCCCCTCCTGTCATGCGCACCATTGTCCGCATTTGTCGGCCGGTGTCCGCTGGGGGACCCCCAGGGGAGGCGATCCGGGCGCTACAGGTGCTTGCGGACCTCGTCGGAGCCGATCCAGACCTTGGGGTCGTCGGAGACGCTCGTCCACTGGACCGTGCCGTCGGGGGCGACGACCATGACACCGCGCTTGGCGACGTTGTGGACGCCGGCCACGGTGGCGGTGGCCCAGATGCGGGGGACGACCTCGCGGTTGGGGTCGGAGAGGATGCCTTGGCCCAGGGCGTGTAGCTTCGCGAATTCGACGTTCACGGGGGAGGTGTCGGTGCTGAAGCCGAAGACCTGCGCCTTCAGGCCCTGGAACTGGGGCAGGGTGTCACGCAGGTCGCACATCTCCTTCGTGCAGGTCCCTGTGAAGGCCAGGGGGAAGAACGCGAAGACCAGGGGGCCCTGCCCGAGGTGCTTGGAAAGGGTGAATTCCGTCGCCCCCTCCTTCCCTGCGAGTTTAAGGGTGAAATCGGGCAGCCGGGTGCCGATGGCCGGGACGGGGTGCGCGTGGGCCGGGGAGGCGTGGGGGGCCGTCTGGGTGGCAGCCTGGGCGGCAGGGGCCTGGGAGGACATGGATCCGGCCAGACAGGCCGTCGCCATGAAGGTTCCCCTCCTGGAAAGGAGCCGCGGCCGGCTCTCTTTAACAACCCACGCCGGCCATGCCATTAGATAACCTTTGCCGGCAAGGGGGATATTCCCGGCAGGGGCGAACGAGGGTTGCCTCCGGTGGCTTGGTGCCCGGGGGTCCGATACCATGACGCGCAACCTGGCTCCACTGGCCTCCGCTCTCCTGCTCTCGCTCCTGGCCGCCCCCGCGGCCGTAGCGACCGACCTCACGGGCGGGGTCGCCAACGTCGCCCCCACCCTCACGTCCGTCAACCTCAGCTCCTCCAGCCTCACCCCCACCGCCGGCACCACCACCTCGTTCACCGCCACCATCGTGGCTGCGGACCTGAACGGATTCGCCGACATCGGCTCCGGCGTCACGAACGCCGTCACCGTGGGCATCCTCAAGCCCGACGGCAGCACCGTGCAGGTGGCCCAGTCTGCCGCCACCTTCGTGAGCGGCTCGGGAATCTCTGCGACCTACACGAAGACCCTCACCATGAACTACTACGACGCAGCGGCCCTCACGACGAGCACCTACAAGGTGAAGGTCGTCGTGACCGACGCCCAGTCGGCCACCGTGAACAACCTGCTCTCGCTTGCGACCTTCAACTACGCGCAGCTTGCGGCCCTCAACGCGCCGTCGAGCGTGGACACGGGCAGCAACGTCGCCCCCGGCGACTCCGGCTCCATCGCGACCATGGCGGTGGGCAACTACGGCAACGTGCAGATCGACGCACAGGTGTCGGGCACGACCCCCGCCAGCAGCTCCAACACCATCCCCATTGGCAGCATCAAGTACAGCCTGAGCTCCAACATGGCCTCCAGCACGGCCCTCACGGGCTCGGGTGTGACGATGTCCAGCTTCGACCTCGCCTCGGGCAGTGGCTCCTCGAAGAACGCGTACTGGCAGATGACCATGCCCAGCGGTTCGAGCCAATACGTCCCCAGCGGCACCTACACC
>JBHEMF010000259.1:0-2036 GCA_046352665.1 Thermoplasmatota archaeon | reverse complement strand
ACGTAGCAGCCCTTCTCGAAGGACAGCATGCGGTCGAGGCCGGCCTCGATCGGCGTGCGGCCGCCTGCGAACTCGTTGCCCGCCAGGCAGTAGCCTTTCTCGAGGCGCAGCGTGTCGCGGGCACCCAGGCCGATGGGCCGGATGCCGGAGGGGGCGCCGGCGGCCATGAGCGCGTCCCAGACCTTCCTCGAATCCCGCGCCGGCAGGTAGAGCTCGACGCCTTTCTCGCCTGTGTAGCCGGTGCCCGAAACCATGCAGCGGACCCCGCCCACGTCGAGGTCCACGATGTGGTGGAACTTCGGCAGAGTGGCGCCGGGTGCGGCGGCAAGGAGCGTCTCCCTCGCCTTCGGCCCTTGCAGCGCGAAGATGGAGGTGGCAGCGCTCAGGTCCTCGACGGGAGCCGCACCGTGCGCCCGCAGGTGGCGCGCCACGGCCTCGTTCATGCCGGCGTTCGGGATGACGAAGAAGCGGTCGGGCTCGGTGCGGAAGTAGAAGGCGTCGTCCAGGATGGTCCCATCGGCGCGCAGCACCACAGTGTACTTGCCTTTCCCGACGGCCAGGGCGGCGGGGTCGCTCGGTGTCACGCGCGCCAGTGCCTCGGCCGCGGCGCCGTCGTGCCCGGCCACGAGCAGGTTGCTCATGTGGCTCACGTCGAATAGGCCGACGGCGGCGCGGACGGCGAAGTGCTCCTCCTTGATGGAGCCGTAGTGGACGGGCATCTCGTAGCCCGCGAACGGCACGAACGTGGCGCCGAGAGCCGCATGCGTCTCGTACAATGCCGTGCGCAGCGGCGGCGGGGCGGTCGCGTCCATGCCGGCGCCGAGGCGGCGGCCCGTCATAACACCGGTGCCGCGCGCCACTGCCCCGACTGCCCGCGCCCGCCACGCTCATGAAGTGGGGCCACCTGGCAAGCGGCGTGGGCCTGTTCGACTCCCTCCGTTCCAAGCTGAAGGGCGTCAGCAAGAAACTGGAGTCCGAGGTCGAGAAGCAGTTGGGCGACCAGTTGGAGCGCGAGCTTGCGGCTGCGGTGAAGAAAGACACGGGCCCACCGTCCGCGCCACCCACGCCGCCTTTGGCTCCCGTTGCGCCCGGCGTGCCCCGCGAACCGACGCGCCCCGCCCCGCCGCCGGCGTCCACCGGTCCGATCGATGCGTTCCCGCCGATGGTTGAGCGCCAGCCGCCAACGCCCGAACCAGCCCAACCTCCCTCGGCGCCGCCCGCGCCCGCACCGTTGGGCGACGTCACACCGTTCGAGGCGCCGAGCGCCGCTGGCGCGAACGCAGCGCCCAGCACGGCCCCACCGGCGATCGTCCCGGCCGTCCCCACGCCCACCGCCCCGCCAGCACCGCGCAAGCCGACGGGCCGCAAGATGCTCTCCGAGTCCGAGATCGAGACGCGCCTGGCCCGCGAGCTCACGGAGGCCGTCACGGTGCAGAAGGCCGTCGAGGAGACCGTGCGCGCCGAGGCTCCGGCGACGCGCTTCACGGTGAACGAGTCCGTCCTTGAGGACATCCTGTGGGACCTCGAGGTCGGCCTCCTCGAGTCCGACGTGGCGCTGCCCGTCATCGAGGCCATCAAGGGCAACGTGAAGGAACAGCTCCTGACGCTCTCGGTCGGGGGCAAGGCGGAAGAGGTCGTGGAGAAGGTCCTGCGCACGGCCATCCAGCGTGTGCTGCAGGTGAACCCGCTCGACTTCGACGACTTCGTGCGGGGCAAGCTCGCGTCGGGCAAGCGCCCCGTCGTCGTCATGTTCGTGGGCGTCAATGGCACAGGCAAGACGACCTCCATCGGCCGCGTGGCGTACCGCCTGAAGGAGCAGGGCATCTCGTGTGTGATGGCCGCCGGGGACACGTTCCGCGCCGGCGCCATCGAGCAACTGAGCCTGCACGGCGAAAGGCTCGGCGTCACCGTCGTGAAGCACAAGGCGGGCGCCGACCCGGCCGCCGTCGCCTACGACGCCATCGAGCACGCCAAGGCCCGCCACAAGGACGTGGTGCTCCTCGACACGGCCGGGCGCA
Source organism: Thermoplasmatota archaeon (assembly GCA_046352665.1). Classification (GTDB taxonomy): domain Archaea; phylum Thermoplasmatota; class E2; order JACPAO01; family JAHFTW01; genus JAHFTW01. The sequence goes on along the minus strand of JBHEMF010000259.1, from coordinate 18 downwards.
TGCAGAACAACTCCAACC
>JBHEMF010000258.1:0-2200 GCA_046352665.1 Thermoplasmatota archaeon | reverse complement strand
TTCACGAATTGCACGAAACGACCGGACGGCTTCGTGCCTTTCGTGAAATTCGTGGTTTCAAATTTCAACGGATGGAGCGCGTAGAGACTTCCCGCGCCGCCGCCTTGGGCTTGGCCTTCACGTCCATGCCCGCGACGGGCCGCCTCTGCAACGCGCCCAAAACGTCCTCGGCGATGGCTTCGTATGGCTCGATGCCGACGGCGAGGCGGATGAGGCCCGGCGTGATGCCCGCCTTCGCCTGGCCCTCGGCGCCGAGGCTGGCGTGCGTGGTACTCGCTGGGTGGCAGGCGAGGGACTCGTAGCCGCCTAGGCTCACGGCGCGCGTGAAGAGCTTCAAACGGTCGAGGAACGACATGGCCGCCTTGGCGGAGTCGAGGTCGATGGTAAGGACGGCGCAGCCTGACATCTGCGCCTTCGCGACCTTGTGGTCCGGGTGGCCCTTGAGGAGTGGATGCGTCACCTTGATGCCTTGGGCCTGCAGCGTCTGGGCGAGGGCGAGGGCACTTTCGGAGGACCGGGAGACGCGGAGTTCCATCGTGTGCGAGCCGCGCAGGACGAGCCACGCCGTCTCTGCGTCCATGATGGCGCCGGCGTCCTTGCGCCACTCCCACGCCTTATCGACGAGGCGTTTCGGGCCGATCACGGCGCCGCCGAGGAGGTCGCTGTGGCCGTTCACACCTTTCGTGAGGCTGTGCACGACGAGGTCGGCGCCCAGCGAGAGCGGCTGCTGCGCCACAGGCGTGCAGAACGAATTGTCCACGACGAGGAGGCCGCCCGCCTTGTGGGTGACCTTCGCGGCGTGCTGCAGGTCCACGACGCGCAGCGTCGGGTTCATGGGGGTCTCGATGAAGACCACATCCACGCCCTTGCGGACGGCGGCGTCGAGGGCCGCAGCGTCCGACGTGTCCACGAGGGTGACCTTCACGGCCCAGTCGCGCAGCTTGCCCAGGAGCGTATGCGTGCAGCCGTACACGCACGGGTCCGCCACGACGCGCGAGCCGGGCTTGAGTAGCGACATGAGGGCGCAATGGATGGCCGCCATCCCGGAGGCCGTCGCGAGGGCCGCCTCACCGCCTTCGAGCTGCGCGAGATGGTTCTCCAGCGCTGCGACGGTGGGGTTGTCCATGCGGCTGTAGAAGAGGCCAGGCTCACCCTGCGACCCGTCGCCTCCCGCCACGGCGAAGCGGCGAGCACCCTCGGCGGCCGTCGGGTACGAGAACGTGCTCGATCGGACAATCGGCGGGTTCACGGCGCCATAAGGGTGGTCAGGGGCTACGCGCCGTCGTCCAGCCATGCCCTGGAGATTCCGTGGCTGCACTTGACCGTTTCCGGATGGATGGAACAGGTTCATGCCTACGGCCTCCGCCCGCCGCCCCGAATAGGATGCAGTTGCGGCGTTGCTGCGGTTAGAACGGCTCCGTCTCCCACGCCACTTCGTCCCGCACGGCCTGCAGCGCTGCCGCTTCACCGAGATACCGGGTCTCAAGGGCCTTCACTTTCCGGTACGCTTCGTCGGAGTGCGGTGCGGCGATGCCGAGGCGGCGCGCCAGGCGGACGAGACGGCCGCTGATCTGCTCGATCTCGGTCGGGCGCCGTGCGGCCACGTCCTGGACCATGGAATTGCGGTTGGCCTGCGTATGCTCCAGCGTCGCGCGGAAGGCAGCAAGCAGTGCATCGGCACCACTGGCGCCCGGCAGGCGGACTCCCGCGGACCTCGCGATTGAGTAGCCTTCCTCGACGATCTCGCGGCACTGGCTCCATGCGGGCTCGCGCAGGAGCTTGCCGTTGTCGGCGTCGTGCAAGGCGCCCACGGGGTTCGCGGCGTGGTTCACGAGGCACTTGCGCCACACCACCCCGCGCACGTCGTCCGTCCACTGCGGCTCGAGGCCGGCGTGTTCGAGGAGACTTTGGATGCGGCGCGCCGCGGGTTCCGCCGCAGGGACGAACGGGCCCATGGCTGCGGGGCTGCCGCCGGCGTGCAGGATGAGGCCGGGCCGTTCGAGGAGGACGCCGTGGCTGAGAGGTGCCACCGCGATGTGGTCCGGGGCTGCGGTGAGCGCCATCTTCTGCGCGTTGCCGAAGCCGTTCTGCAGCGTCGCGAAGGCGCCGTCGTCCTCCAGGACCTTGGCCACCACCGGCGCCAAGGCCGCGGTCTGGTGCGCCTTGCAGGTGAGCAGGATGGCGTCGTACTTGCCGAGCC
>JBHEMF010000257.1:0-2379 GCA_046352665.1 Thermoplasmatota archaeon | reverse complement strand
CTCCTACAGCGGCATCACCGGCTTCATGGTCGCGGCCACGCAGCCGACGCACATGCGGGCGGCGACGGTGTCCGGTCTCATCGACGACATCTACCGCCCCATCGCAGGCGGCCTCATCCTCATCCAAGGCATCGGACTCACGGCCACGACGGACGACCTCGGGCAATTCACCTTCGTGGACCTGCTGCCGGCGTCCTACATCCTGCTTGCCACCGCCCCCAACCACGAGGCAAGCCCCGTGACCGTCGATGTGTTGGCTGGCGAGTACGCCGAGCCGGAGATCGCGGCGCGCCGCATCTTCAGCGACAACGGCGCCACCATCACGACGCAGTACTCCGTCTTCATCCCCTGCGCGAGCGCCGCGGGGTACAGGAGCGTGGACTACGGCGGCGTCCTCTGCCCTGCCGACGTGGCGAACAGCGACTACCGTCCGGGACTCTCCGACCTCAAATTCGGCGGCGAGGGCAACGTCACCTTCCTCGTCGCGGAGATCAAGACCAACCAGAAGGACAATTACGTCTTCGTCCTGCGCCACGACGACGGCAGCACCGGCGGCGCCGAGAGGTGGGGCAGCGCGAGGATCAACAACACCGACTACGGCCGCGTGGTGCTGGAGAAAGGCAAGGTGTACCAGTCGTGGCAGACGGAGAACGCCATCTGGAAGAACGAGAACAAGACGCCCATGGCGGCCTTGTTGTTCTTCATCGGCCAGGGGAGCGACCAGACGGGGCCGGTCCTGTGCCAGGACCCCGTGCCGGCCGACGAGCGTGTCTGCGGCGGATTCGGCCATCGCTTCGCCATCAAGGCCAACATCATCCTGACGCTCTTCATCGGCGCGCCGCAGGTCGATGTCTCCACCTACCACGTGCTTTCCGCATCGGCCTGAGCGCGGGATTCTCCGAGACCACAACAAGGCTCTTATGCCGCAAGAGAGCGGGGGGTGCATGCGCCTGGCCGCCTCCATCCTGGCCCTGCTCGTCACCGCCACGATGCTGTCGGGCTGCTCCGGGAGCAGCCCGTCCCCGACCAGCAACCTGGCGGCGGGCAAGGGTGGCATGAGCGGCCTCCTCATCGACGACGTGTACCGGCCCATCCCCGGAGGCCTTGTCCTCATCGAGGGCATCGGCCTCACGGCGACGACGGACGACCTTGGCCAGTTCCACTTCGACGACCTGCTGCCGGGGTCATACGTCCTGCTCGCCACGGCCCCCGGCCATGAGGCGGCACCGGTGCCCGTGGACGTGCAGGCCGACAAGTACGCCGAGGTCGAGGTGCTCGCACGCCGCGTCTTCAGCGACAACGGCCGCACCGTGACGAGCGAGTACTCCGTCTTCGTGCCTTGCGCGATCGACTTCGTTTACAGCGGCATCGTGACCGACTGCACGGGCGACCAGTCCGGCGACACGTTCCGCGCCGGGTACACCGTCGATTACCGCCCGTACAACAAGACCGCGACCTACCTCCTCGTCGAGATGAAGGCCACCCAGGAGGACCGCTACGAGGTGCAGTTGCGCGTCGATGACGGCTCGGACGCCGGCGGGCCCCGCTACGCCGTGGCCGACTTCAAGGGCGACTACCTGCGCATGCAGTTCAAGGTCGGCGTGAAGAACGACGTCTATGACGGCCAGAAGAACAACGTCCCGTTCAACGTCACGAAGAAGATCGGCCTCATCCTGTTCTCGGACTCGCAGGGCCGCGAGGAGCTGCAAGGGGCCGGCGTCCCGGTCTGCTGCGGCGCAGGCGCTCACTTCGGCATCCGGGCGAAGTTCATCCAGACCCTGTTCCTGGGCGAACCGGACCCCTCCATCGACGTGAACCACTACTGCGTCCTCGCCACGTCGTGCTGAAGGTTCGCCAAGGCAGCCAAAAGGCCTAGAAGACGGCCCGCGCGTCCCCGTCCCGATGCGCCTGCTCCTGCCCGCCCTGCTGGCCCTCCTGGTACTCGCACCCGGCTGCACGCGCAGTCCTGCCCACCCGTACGACCCCTCGGTGCCCAGTGACGTCGGCGCTGCCCGCATCGTCGTGCAGGACAACCACCAAGACCGTGTGGCCAACGCGACGGTGCTCGTCTCGCCCGGCGGCGCCTACGGCCACACCGACGCCCTCGGCATCTACGTGGCCGAGGACCTCCCGCCTGGCGCCGCCGTCGTGAAAGTGAACGCCAACGGCTACTACGATGTGCAGCGCGACTTCACGGTGAAAGCCGGCGAGCTCCAGGAAGTCGTCGTTTTCATGGATCGCGAGTAGGGGCCTAGGCGGCCAAGACTCGACTGCCCACTGAAGACACTGAACACAAACGTCGGCATCGCAGCCTAGCAGTAGGTTTCACCGCATCTTCCATGCCCGAGCGGTGAGACGATGAATGGTCACCTCCACCTC
>JBHEMF010000256.1:0-2471 GCA_046352665.1 Thermoplasmatota archaeon | reverse complement strand
TCCCACGCCTCGGCCACGCCGATCACGTCCCCGACGAAATGCAGGCCGGTCCCGATCGCGAAGACCCATGCCGCGCCGTAGGCCCCATCGACGACGCCGGACTCGCCGCGACGACCGGACAAGCGCCGCAGGATGAGGACACTGAGGATCAGAGCTCCGAGGTTGAAGTAGGCAAGCGGATTGTCGACCTCCCAAGTGAGCGTCGGCGTGCCAGGCGGGAACAACGGCCCAAGATCGACCATGGGCGCCGCGAGCGACGGCCACGTTAAGGAGCCTTACGCAGACTTCGCCATGCTCCGCGCCAGGCGGGGCAAAGACTCTTTGGCCGAAGGCGAGGTGGCAAAGGCGTGCACCGACCCTGGGCGGCCATCGCGATCGTGGCCGTCTTCGTGGCCGGATGCACCGCACCGCCCGAGCCTCCTGCGACGTGGAAGGCCTGGACGCCGTTGCCATGCGACACAAGTGGGGCACATTGGATCGGCCTGAACGGTTCCCTGGCGCTGCCCCGCGATCCCGACATCGACGCCCAGGCTGCCCGCATCTCTGCCATGGTCGGCGACAGGATCACGCGCAAGCTTTTCCAGCGCAACGAGACCGGGGCGGCGCATGCACCCCTTGCCGGGCAGTGGAGCACCAACCGCGGCAACATCACGTTGGAGACCGGCTCGCAGCCGGACAGCGCCGCGGACGAATCCTTCTGGACCGAACGCGCCTGGCTGTACCAGACCAACCGCGCATGGCCAAGCCGTGAGGCCGACGACGCTGCCGCCGTCCTGCGGGAACGCGTGGCGGACCTGACGGGACTCGACCCGGACCTGCTGCACAACAGCGGCGGGACGGAAGAGGTGGGCGAATCTCCGGAAACCGAGGCGGCCGAAGGCGAGTCGAAGTCCGGGGTCTGGGAGAGCCTCGGGGACGGCTTGGCCAACGTCACCGTGGCGCGCGTGCAGATCCGCATCCGCGACACCGGCGACTTCACGAAGCTCTCGTTGCAGGAAGGCATCCAGCCGCGCGACGGCGTCCAGTTCATGCCCGCCACCCGCCTCGCCGCGAACGCCGACCTCTTCATGCAGTGTTGGATGGCGGGGCGGACGGTAGTCGGCACGTCCGGCAACGGCACCGCAACCCTGGTGCGAGGAACGCAGGCGACGCACTTGCTGGACGGCAGCGTCGTCGATGAGGTGGCCTACGTGTGGGACCCACCGGCGACGTCGAACGGCTGCCTCGGCACGCGGCCCCTTGGCGTCATCGTCGATGCCGAATCGGGCGTGATCCGCGACGTCCGTGTCTCGCAGGTCTTCGACGGTTGCCGCCCGTAGCCCTCGCCATTTCTAAGCGGCGGCTTCGACGTGCACGGCCTTCCCCCGCGCTGTTGCCAGCCGTTCGCCCGCGGCGCGCAGCGTCTCCTCCTTCTTCGGATAGGCAAAGCGCACGAGATGGCGTCCGCGCCCGGGTTCCGCGAAGAAGCTCGAGCCGGGGACGCATGCGACGCCGACCTCGCGGGTCAGCCACAGGGCGAACGCCGTGTCGTCGGCGAATGGCCCGCGCTCCCTGCCGCCTCGCGACGCCGCCTGGCCTGCCAGGGCAGTCCAGTCGGCTAGGATGTAGTACGCCCCGTCGGGCCGCACGCAGCGGAACCCCGCGGCGTCGAGCGAACGCAGAAGCAGGTCGCGCTTGGCCTGGTACGAATCGCGCAGTCGCGTGTAGTAGGATTGCGGCAAGCCGAGGGCCGTGACCGCGGCGATCTGCAAGGGATGCGGCGCGCCGACGGTGAGGAAATCGTGCACGCGCTTGATGGCGTCCGTGATGGGCTTGGGTGCGGCTGTATAGGCGAGACGCCAGCCCGTGACGGAGTACGTCTTGCTGAAGCCGCCGATCGTGATCGTGCGGTCGTGCATCGAGCCCACGGTCGCCAGGCTCGTGTGGTGCTTGCCGTCGTACACCATGTGCTCGTAGATCTCGTCCGTCATCGCCAGCACGTCGTTGTCCTCGCACAGGTCCGCGATGAGGCGCAGGGTCGCGTCCGTGAAGATGCGGCCAGTGGGATTGCCTGGCGTGTTCACCACGACGGCCTTGGGTCTGCGGGCAAACGCCGCCTTCATCGCCTCGGCGTCGGGCTGAAACTCCGGCTCGTCGAGGGGGACGAAGATGGGCGAGGCGCCAGACACGATGGCGTCGGGGCCGAAGTTCTCGTAGTACGGCTCGAAGAGCACGACCTTGTCGCCGGGATTCACCGTCGCGAGCATCGCCGCCATCATCGCCTCCGTGGCGCCGCAGGTCACGACGAGGTTGTCATCCGGCCGCATCGATCCTGTTGAACGACTTGAGCTTGCGCGACAACGCGTCCCGCAACGTAGGTGCGCCCCACGTCATGGCGTACTGGTTGTAACCGTCGTCGATCGCCTTCTTGGCGGCATCCATGACCTCGCGTGGCGGGTCGAAGTCGGGGAAGCCCTGGCCAAGGTTGATGG
>JBHEMF010000255.1:0-2498 GCA_046352665.1 Thermoplasmatota archaeon | reverse complement strand
GCTTTGGGCGCGCTTGGCGGGGTCGTGCTGCTGGCGGTCGTGGTGGTCGTGGTGGTCGTGCTGGTCGTCGCCGGCTGGTTCGTGGTCACCTACAACGGCCTGGTGCGGCTGCGCAACCGCCTTCAGGGGGCGTGGGCCCAGATCGACGTCCAGCTCCGGCGCCGCTACGACCTCATCCCCAACCTCGTCGCGACCGTGAAAGGTTACGCCACGCACGAGCAGGCGGTCTTCACCGCCGTCACGCAGGCCCGCGCCCATGCCGTTGCCTCGACGGGTCGCCCCAGCATGCACGCCGCGGACGAGAACCAACTCGTTGGCACGCTTAACCGCCTGTTCGCCGTCGCCGAGGCCTACCCCAAGCTCCGCGCCTCGGAGAACTTCCTGCAGCTGCAGAACGAACTGTCGCTGACCGAGGACCGCATCCAGGCGGCCCGGCGCTTCTACAACGCCAACGTGCGCGACTACCGCAACCAGACGCGGCAGTTCCCCGGCGTCCTCTTTGCCGGCACGTTCCACATGGGCATGATCGACTTCTTCGAGATCGAGTCGCCGGCTTTCCGTGTCGCGCCCACCGTCGGCTTCGATCCCGTGGTCGCATGACCGTCGGCCCCGGCCTTCCCCTGCCCCTGTTCCTCGGGCTCATCGCGGTCATGGGCGGCATCGCGATCTACGCGAAGGTGGCCGACGCCCGACGCAGCGCCGCGTTGGCTTCGGCATGCAGGGCCCGGGGCTGGACGTACGCCGCCGAGAAGCGGGACGTCCCGGACGCCGACCCCGCGTTCCGCCTTTTCCGGGAAGGCCATGACAAGTACGCGCGGCACACGGCCACCGGCAAGATCGCCGGCGACGGCGGAGCCCAGGCGATCCCGGTCGAGGCCTTCGAGTACCATTTCACGACAGGCAGCAGCAAGAACCGCCAGACCCACGTCTACGAGGTCGGACGCATCCGCATGCCCGCCGACTCTCCCGGCCTTGCCATCGCCGACGAGACCTTGGGCCGCCGCATCGCGGACGCCGTGGACGGCGGCGACATCGACTTCGAGAGCCATGAGTTCTCCGAGCGCTTCTGGGTCGTCGCCGCCGACCGCAAGTTCGCCTACGACGCCATCGACGGCCGCATGATGGAGTTCCTCATGGCCATGCCGGGCGGCTGGATGTGGCAGTGGCGCGGGCGACAGCTCCTCCTCTACGCCGCGGGCCCCTTGCGGCCGGACGACGTGGCCCCGATGGCGCAGGCCCTTGCCGGGTTCCGCGCCCATCTGCCACGCGTCGCGGGCGGACCCGGCGCCATGGCGATGGCCGGCCATGGCCTGCAAGCGGCCGGGGCCCCGCTTCGGCAAGTGCACCGTCCGAGCGCCACCATCGCCGGCCTCGCACTCGTGGCCGTCCTGATCCTTGGCATCTTCGCGGCGGGCGGCGGCCTGCCCTTGCCACAACTTGCCATCTTCATGGGGATCGCACTCTTCTCCGGCATCTCCTTCCTCGCCCGCGCCCGCAAGGGGGACGTGATCTAGTGGCCGGCGTCGACACGGCCGTCATTGTTGGGGCCGCGCTGTTCATCGCCGCCCTCGCCGTCGGGATCGTCTTCGCCGTGCGCGCCGCCATCGCCCGCGCCGCCCGCATCCGGGCCGAGTACCTTGCCATCGCGGCGCGGCAGGGCTGGGAGTTCATCGCGACGGACGCCTACGACCGGCCCGGGCGCTACTCCGGGTTCACGCCCTTCGGCAAGGGCGACAAGCGGCGCGCCGAGAACGTCTTGTCCGGCCCCTATCAAGGCACGACGGTGGACCTCTTCACGTACCGCTACGAAGTGACGACCAGCAACGGCAAGACGACGCAGACGACGGTGTACCGCAACCGCATTGTCGCCATGCAGATGCCGGTGGCCGCGCCCAACCTGACCCTCAGCAAGGAGACCCTCGGGAAGAAGATCTTCGATGCACTTGGCGGCGAGGACATCGACTTCGAGTGGGACGAGTTCTCGCGGCGGTTCTGGGTGAAGTGCGACGACCGCAAGTTCGCCTACGATGCCATCGACGCCCGGATGATGGAGTGGCTCATGGCCCAAGCCGACGCCGGCGTCGACTGGCAGTGGCGCGGCCGCACCCTCATGGTCACCAAGGTCGGAAGGTTCAGTCCCGAGGAGTGCCTGCCGGCGCTGGCCTTCGCGCAAGGGTTCCGTGAACGCCTGCCGCGCGTCTTGTTGGAGAAGCACAAGGCGATGGCATGAGCCCGGCCGAATCCGGGGCCAGTCGCGGGTTGAGGGTCGCCATCGTGATGTGCGCCAGCGCGGCAGCGCTCTCCATCCTGGGCTTCTTTGCCGTGGTCCTTGCCTTCGGCGACCAGGCACCAAAGTGGGTGTTGGCGTTCTTCCTCGTCCCGTTCCTGCTCGTCGGATTGACCGCCGGCCTCGTCGCGATGCAGCGTCGGCGGATCCGCCATGCTCTCGAGACCGCGGCGGCATCCCAGGGCTGGCAATGGCTTCACGAGCCTACGGT
>JBHEMF010000254.1:0-2516 GCA_046352665.1 Thermoplasmatota archaeon | reverse complement strand
GAGGAGAATCTTGCCCATGGCCGCACCGCTGTTTGGCATGACATATCCTTTCCGGTCACGTGGGCAAAACCAACAGGATTGCCGCGGCAGGAACCATGAACGGACGCGTGGCACTCTCCCTGACGTGCGCACCGCACTGTTCGTTACTGCGCTTGTCCTGAGTGGTTGCCTCGGCAGTACGACGTCCGGCCCGTCGGCAGCCGTGCCACCCAAAAGCGGGCTGGACTCGGCGTGGCCCTTCGCGCAAGGTTCGCTCGACGGACGACGCGCCAGCATCGATTCCGCCATCACGTCCACGGCACTCTCCACGCTCGGCGCGAGTTGGATCGCGGAGACTGTCGGAGCGGTCACCGGCACCCCGACCGTGGACCAAGGCCGCGTGTACGTCGGCACGTGGAAGGGGATGGTCTATGCCCTCGACGCCAAGACCGGGGCAAAACAATGGATGGCCGATGTCGGCGCGCAAGTCGATGGCAGTGTGACGCTGGCTGGAGGTCTGGCCCTCGTCGGCGACGCGCACGGTGTGCTGCATGCGCTTGATGCAACCAGTGGAAAACCGGTGTGGAGCGTCACCACGGACACGACGACCAGCACGCACCTTTACGCCACCCCGCTTGCCCTTCCAACCCATGGCACGCGGCCCGCCATCGTCGTGCAAGCCATCGGCTCAGACCAGGAATCGGCACGCCTCCATGGCGACCAGCCAGTGGATTTCCGTGGCAAGGTAGCGGCTTTCGACCTGGCAACCGGCAAGGAGCGCTGGCGAACGTACCTCGTCCCCGAAGGCATGACGGGAGCGCCGGTCTGGGGAACGCCGGTCTATGATGCGGCGACGGACCGCATCGTCTTCGGGACCGGCAACGCCTACACGGCCCCCGCCGGGGACTTGACGGATTCCATCGTGGCCCTGCAAGCCGAGGACGGCGGCATCGCGTGGCATTACCAAGCGTCGGAGGCGGACGTCTTCACGCAGAAGCATCCCGACAGCCCGGACCATGATTTTGGCGCAACGCCGAACCTCTTCGACTCCGGCGAACGGCGGTTGGTCGGCGTCGGCCAGAAATCCTCGATCTTCTGGGCTGTCGATGTGGCCAACGGACAGCTTGCATGGTCCAGCGGCGCAAGCCAAGGCGGCGAAGGCGTGATCGGCGACGCGGCCGTCTCCGGCGACGTGGTGGTGGTCCCGTATGTCACCCTCGGCAAGGTCTCGGCCTTCTCGACCGCCGATGGCAAGGAACGCTGGAGCCGTCCGTTGTCGGCTTCCGGCTTCTCGGACGTCGTTGCCGTGCCCGGGGCCGTTATCGCCGCGGACGCGGCAGGTGACGTGCACGGGTTCGCCGCTGCGACCGGTGCCGTGCTGTGGAACGCCTCGATCGGTGAGGGCGGCGTCTTTGGCGGCCTCTCCGTCGCCGCGGGCCACCTCTTCGTCCCCGTCGTGCGCGACGGCTTCATCGGCGACAAGGGCGCGGTCGTGGCGTTTGGCCCGGGCGGAACCGTCGCGACCCGGCCCGCTGGGGACTCGGCGGCCACCGTCCTCATGCAGGGTTTCGCGTTTGTCCCCGTCGAACTGCACGTCGCCGCCGGCACGACGGTCACTTGGGTCAACAAGGACCCGGAGATGCACACCGTGACGGCGGTGGACGGCAGCTTCGACCTGACCGTGGCACCGGGCGCGCAGGTGCAGCATCGCTTCGATGCGGCGGGGACGTACGAGTACTACTGCAGACCCCATTCGTCAGAGGCGCCGGACGGCACGCGGCAAGGCATGAAGGCCAGCGTCGTCGTCGCTTGACGAGGAGCCGAGGAGGCAGTTCACCGCGGGATGACGGTGACGTCGTCAAAGCCGTCGAACTCGTGGTCCATCGTGAGCATGCCGAGGCCGCGGGACCGGGCGGTGGCAAGCCCGACGCCATCGATGAGCGAAAATCCCTTTGCCGCCTTGCGCCGCCGCGCCTCGGCCTTGATGCCGGATGCCCCGAGGGCGATGTCCGCATCGAGGGGGATGAGCTCGACAAGCTTTCGCGCCTTGGCCACGGCGTACCATTCAGGGTTTTTCGGCGGAGCTGTGTTTGCCGGCGGAAGAGTCACTCCTCTTCGTCGCCGGCCTTGGGCTTGTCTGCGCCCTCTTCTTCCGACGTCTCTTTGGCGGCGGCCGCGGCCTTCTCGTCAGCGGCCTTCTTCTCCGCATCCGAGGCGCCCGACCCGAACTCGTTGCGCAGTTTCACCATCGCGTCCTCGTCCTCGAACTTCTTCAGGAAGTCCGGTTCGACGGCGGAGGTGATGTACACGGACTTGCCGGCGCGGAAGATGAAGTTGCCCGCGTCGGTGGAGCCGCGCACGTTGATCTCGAGGATCAGCGGGTCGGGGTTATGCACGCGGCCGGCGGAGTATGCCTTGTCCGGTGTCGCGGAGAGGTGGATCATGTTCCGGTCCGACGGTCGAAGGCCGGTCTCCAGGACGAGGTCCAGCTCCTCCTCGGCGACGGGGAAGTACAGCTTGTCCACGTTGGCCTCGGG
>JBHEMF010000253.1:0-2598 GCA_046352665.1 Thermoplasmatota archaeon | reverse complement strand
CACGGCATCGACGGTCGCGTTGGCGAGGCCGGACGTCCGGTTCAGGGCGTCGCTGGCCAACTCGGCAGCACCCGCGGTGGCGTTGTCTTCGTCGTTGGGCCGCGCCGCTTTGCCCGGCGGCGTGAAGAAGCCGGCGCAGACGGGGTCGAGGGGCTCGCCTGCGTCGTAGGCGGCCCAGCAGGCCACGTAGCCGGCTTCCGAGGTGACGTTCGCGACGCCCGGCACCGTCGCCGTGCGCTGCGCGTAGCCTGCGGGGTCGGCGGCTGCCTGTGCCACCTGGTCTTGCGCGTAGCCCGTCGCGTGCGAGACGGGATCCTGGCCGGGCGCCGGCCCCGGCTGTGCTACCGCGGCGTGGCAGCATGCGAGCAGGGCCAGCAGGGCGGTCCGGGCAAGGGCGGTGTGGGGCAAACGCATCACTCCACGCCAAGACGCCCTTGCGGGTTACATAAGGAGACAAGCGAGAGCGCTTGAGTGAGCGCTGGGCAACCCTTTTGCCCGCGGTCCCGTGCCCGGCCCGATGCGAGTGCTTGTCACGGGGCCCATGAACGCGGTGGGCTCCGCCTGTGTGCGCGCCTTGGCCGCAGCCGGCCACGAGGTGCGTGCCTTCGGCGTCCCCGCCGGCGAAGACCCGTTCCACGGTGTCGCCAACGTCGAGTGCTACCCCGGCGACGTGGCCACCGGCGGCTCCATCGAGCCCGTCGCCTCCGAATGCCGCGCCTTCGTGCACGCCTCGCCCCTCGACGCGCCCGGCAAGGACCGCCGCGCCCACGCCGTGAAGGTCGAGCGCGGCACCCTCTACGCCCGCTACGGCGCCGAGCGCGAACTCGTGGACCGTTTCGTCTGCGTCCTGCCGCAGAGCCCCGAGCCCGCCTGGATGGAGGCCGTGGAGGCCGCAGAGCGCAGCGCCAAGGCCGCCCGCGAGGTCCCCGTCACGATCCTGCGCGCAACGGCCCGCGACCCCGAGGCGGCGGCGCGCGAGGCCGTCCGCATCCTCGGTCCTGCGGCAACGGCCCCGGCCGCAACGGCCCCGGCCGCAACGGCGCCTGCCGGTCACTAGGACCCCGGCAAAGCTGGCGAAAGTGGCTTCAAGCCGCCCCCCGTCGCCGCCGCCATGGCCATTTTGGGCGTCGACCAGGTCTCCGTCGCGGTCGCGGACCTCGACGACGCAAGCCGCGTCTATGAGCGGCTCCTCGGCCTCAAGGCGACGCATGACGAGACCGTCGCCGACCAAGGCGTCACGACGCGGTTCTTCCCCGTCGGCAAGACCGGCACAGTCGTCGAGGCGCTCCTGCCGACAGGCCCCGATACACCCGTGGGCAGGTTCCTGGCCAAGCGCGGCCCCGGCGTGCACCACATCGCCTTCCGCACGGACGACCTCGACGCCGAGCTCGCCCGGCTGAAGCGCCTGGGGGTCCGCCTCATCGACGAGACGCCCCGCCTCGGCGCCGAGGGCAAACGCATCGCCTTCCTGCACCCGAAGGAGACGGGCGGCGTCCTCATCGAGCTCTGCGAGACGCCCCGCGGCGGCAAGGCATGACGCCGGCCTGGGCCGTCGAGCGCCTGGCATCCTGCGCCTCCACGATGGACGAGGCAAAGGTCCGCGCAAGGAAAGGAGCACCGCACGGCACCGTCGTCGTGGCCGAGGAGCAGACCGGCGGCCGAGGCACGCAGGGCCGGGGCTGGCACGGCCCGAAAGGCGGCCTCTACCTCTCGCTGGTGCTGCGCGGCATCCAGGACCCGCACCTTCTCACGCTCGCCCTCGGGAACGCCGTGGCGGACGCCCTGGAGGTGGCTGGCGTCGAGCCGCGGCTCAAGTGGGTAAACGACGTCCACGTGGGCGGCAGGAAGGCTGCCGGCATCCTCGTCGAGGCGGAATCGACGGGCTCGCGCATCGACTTCGTCGTGGCCGGCATCGGTGTCAACGTGAACGGCCACGCGGACGCGTTCCCGCCAGGGCTCAACGCAACGACGCTCGAGGACGAGCTCGCCTGCGAATCCTGTGTCCCCGACCTCGAGGCCCTCGTGCTGGACAAGGTGGGCCGCTGGCTTGCCATCCTCGCCGACGGCCGGGAAAGCGAAGTCCTGGAGGCCTTCCGCGCCCGCGACGCCTTGGCGGGGGCCATGGTGCGCGTGCAGTCGGGCCGGGAGACCACGGAAGGTACAGCCGAGGGCGTGGACGGCCAGGGCCGGCTCCTGGTGCGCGAAGGCGGCGTGCAGAAGGCCCTCTCCGGTGGAACCGTGCAGATCCTCTGAGCGCTCGTCGCCGGGGGAAATACAAGCGTGTCCGTCACGACTGGCACCAACGGGTTCCTGCAGCCCGACGACGTTCACCAGCCGCGGAACCCACGGAAGGCACGGAAACGCCGATCAACCTGCTGCACGGCGAGTAGCGACAGGTTCCTGCAGTCCGACGACGGCGACGTCCACTTCGAGGGAACCGTCTTGATGTTCGAAGCGGGGAACTGCAAGGGCGCGTTTCGCGCGCCCCGCGAAACACTTTCGACCTTGAGGGCCGATTGGAGCAAGCCGCCGTCGTCGGACTGCGGGGCCCTTTTGAGACTCGTCAAACCGAAACGTTGCTTGGCCGAGTTGACTGGA
>JBHEMF010000252.1:0-2604 GCA_046352665.1 Thermoplasmatota archaeon | reverse complement strand
CGACGAGCCGGACCGGCCGCAACCCCGGAAGGACCGGTCCGAGGGGAACTACATGAGCGTCGTCGTTGGAAGGATCCGGCCCGACCCCGTCTTCGACGTCAAGTTCGTCTGCCTCGGCAGCAACACGGTGCGGGGCGCCGCGGGTGCGAGCATCCTGAACGCCGAGTTGGCTCGGGCGCGCGGCCTGCTGTGAGGCCGGAAATTCTCGTGGTGGATCCTGACGTCGGGCGGCCTGGGAGTGAGAACGATGAGTGCCGCGCACCGCGAATCTGCGATCCATGCCACTCATTGGACACCTCCCAGGCCGCCATTTGAGGGCCAACTCGTGCCCGTCGCCGTCGTCGGACGATTGTGGCCCTGCCGACGGAGCCGTCGTTTCGAATTTTGTGTCTGCCCACCGTGAGGCTTGCAGCCTTCCTGGGCTCCGCAGCCGCCCACACGCGGCACATCCGTGCGCTGACTCCAAATGCGCCACTGCGATACACTCCGCGTGGCCTTGATCCTTGCCAGCCGCAGCCCCCGGCGCACGGTGCTGCTGCGGTTCCTCCTCGACGACTTCGTCGTGGATCCCGTGCCCGTGGACGAGGTGGCACCCCGCGCCCTCTCCGTCGGCGAAGCGGTCGAGGTGATCGCGCGCAAGAAGGCCCTCGCCACGAGTGCCCACCACGCCGGCGCCTTCGTGCTCGCAGCCGACACGGTGGTCTCCTTCGGCGACGAACTCGTGGGCAAGGCGCGCGACGAGCTCGCCCTGCGGCGGCAACTGGCGATGCTCTCCGGCTACACGCACCAGGTCTGGACGGGCCTCGCGATCTGCTGGGAAGGCAAGGCAGTGGACGCCGCGCACGCCGTCACCGCCGTCCACATGGACCGCCTCCCCGTCGCCGTCCTCGACACGTACGCGCAGTCGGGGCAGTGGCAGGGCAAGGCCGGCGGCTACGGCATCCAGGACCCCCTCATGGCGCCCTTCATCCACCTCAAGGCCGGCCCATGGAGCAACGTCGTCGGCCTGCCGCTCGCACTCACCCGCGACCTACTGCGCCGCAACGGCATCGCCGTCCGCGAACCGCCCGCCGAGGGCTGGCTGCGGGACCACAACCCCTTTGAGGCGCCGGCCAAGTCGGCGGGCAACCCATGAGGCGCCTCCTTGCGATGGCACTCGTCCTGCTGTTTGCCGCGGGCTGCATGCAGGGCGCCGACCGGCAGGGCGCCTTCGAGGAGGCGCAGCGCGCAGTGGACGACGCGGCGCGGCACGTCCTTGCCCTCGACCACGACGAGGCGGACGGCCACCGCGACGCAGCGCTGCACCAGGGCTCGTTCAACATGCAGCTCGTGGGCTACTCGAACGGCATCGACGGCAGCGGCGACCCGAACCGCATCCCGCGCCGCGGCGCCTTCAACGAGATCGCCCTGCGCGACCATTACGCCTACCTCTCCCGCACGTCCGACGACGGGAGTTTCGGCGGCTTCTCCGTGGTGGACGTCGCCGACCCCGCCCACCCGCAGGTCGTGGGCGACTTCCGCGCGCAAGGCGGCAGCGACGTCGAGGTCAGCGACGACGGCGCCCTGGCGTTCCTCTCCACGCAGCGCAACACCCCCGACCAGACGCTGGGTGCCCTGAAGCAGACGCAGGACCCCGCGACGGGGCTCGGGCGCGGCGTGTACATCGTCTCCCTCGCGGACCCGGCGCATCCCGCTCTCGACAATTTCGTCCCGCTGCCCTACAACGGGCCGCATACGCTCACCTACTACCACCACCCCGACGGGGACGAGTACCTTTTCGTCTGCACGTACGACCTCGTCACGGACCCCGGCACGGGCGCCATCACGGCGGCGGCCCCCGCCACACAGCGCCTCCTTGTCTATCTCCTGCAGCGCAACCCCGCACCCGGCGCCGTCCCGGGCCTCCCCGGCGCAGCACTGCTGCCCGTGGCGCAGTACCAGAAGGTCCCCCCGGCAAGCGCCCGGCTCGTCTTCCCGCACGATACAAGTGTGACGACCAACGCCGCAGGCCAGGTCGTGGTCGATGTCGCGTACTGGGACCTTGGCGTGCGACTGCTCGACTTCACCCACCCGCCGGGGCCTTCCGCCGACATCGCCCTCGCCCCGCCGCTGCCCGAGATCGGCTCCTTCACGGACTTCGCTCCCAGCGCCTTCAACAACATCCACTTCGCGAAGTCCTTCGCCGAACCCATGCTGCTGAACGGCACTGTGCGGCAGGTGACCGTCGCGGAGCCGGAGATCATCACGGCCGACCACGAGACCGGCCAGCTCACGTTCCTCGACACGACCGATGCCACGCAACCCACGAAGGTCTCGTGGTGGACGCTTCCCGCGCAGGAGCCGCCGCTTGGTGTCACGGACCTCGACTTCAGCCCGCACAACTTCGACACGTGGGACGGCAAGGTGGCCGTCGCGCACTACCATGCGGGCGTCTGGGTGGTTGACCTATCGACGCCGGAGGACCTTGTCCACCCCAGGGAGGTCGGGTTCTACATGACGGCAAAGGCCCGAGCCGACTCGCCGGCCCTCCAGCCGGATGCGTGGAGTGTCAAGCAGAAGGACGGGTTGCTCTATGCCAGCGACGAGGCAAGCGGCCTGTACATC
>JBHEMF010000251.1:0-2610 GCA_046352665.1 Thermoplasmatota archaeon | reverse complement strand
GGTCAACACCTACCGCTGGGACTTCCCGCTGGTGGCCGCGCTGTGCGCCCCGCGGCCGCTGCTGCTGGGGAACAGCGACGCCGACGGCATCTGGCCCTTGCCGCGCAACTCGCGCTGGATCCGCACGGCCTGGCCGCCCAGCTCCAGGTCGATCTCCACGCGCACCGCGTCGCCGGGTCCGGCGGCGTCGCTGCGCAGGAGCGCCTTGTCCGTCCGGATGGCGGCGGGCCCGAAGAGCGCGAACGAGATGGCCTCCAGGAGCGTCGATTTGCCGAAGCCGTTGCGGCCAAGGAGGGCGAAGACGCCGTCCGGGAACTCGACCTCGGCATCGCGGTAGCGCCGGTAGTTGTGCAGGAGGAGCCGCCGGATCCTCATGTCGCGGCCTCCAGCACCGTGCGGGCCGCCGCGACGAGCCGCTCGCGGTCCACGCCTTCGGCGGGCTGGGTGGCGGCGAAGGCGTCGAACTCGGGGAGGACGCCGCGGAGCTCCGTGCCGCCGCGGGCGTCGAGGCCGGCCGTCGCCCAGTCGAGGCGGAGGTCGAGGTGCATGAGGTGGGCGCCGGCCTGGCGGATGGCGCGCAGGTCGAGCACACCGCGAAGGGCCGGGTCGATGCCGGCAAGACGTAGCCGGGCGACGGCGCCGGCGGGAGCCCGGGCGAGACCCTCCATCGCTTGAGCTTTGAGCGCGGTCGCGTCAAGGCCGCCAGCCTCCACGACGGGAAGATCGACGTAGGTGCGGCCGGCAAGCGGACGGAAGGAGGCCCGGATGGAACCTGCGCCCAAATTGACTTCGAGGAACCCCTTTTCCTGGCCGGCCTCGGACATGCTCACGCGCTCCGGAGCCCCGCAGTACCAGGCGTTGGCCGCGACTTCCTGGACGCCGTGGAAATGTCCGAGGGCGACGTAGCCGAAGCGCCCGAACCAAGCGGGGTCGAGGGTCTGCTCGTTGAACTCGGCATGGCTGAAGGCAGCGACGGACGGCACGGCGCCGTGCGCGACGAGGATGTCCGTTCCGTCCGAGCCGATTGGGGCCGCTGCGACCTCGGAGGCGAGCGTCGCGTTGTCGGCGCATTGCGGCACGGCATGCACGCGGACGGTGCCAGCCGATGTCGGTATCGTGATGGTCTCGCGGGCGCCGCGGTACACCATGTGGACGTTGGGGAGGTGGGCAAAGAGCCGGAAGGGCGAGCCTGTCTCGCGCAGCTTCGGGTGCTCGTGGTTGCCGGCGATGGCGACGGTCGGGATGCCGGCGCGGGAGAGTTCCAGGAAGCCCTCCATGGCGTGGGCGAGGGCGCGGTTGCCGGGCCGCACCCCGTCGAATAGGTCGCCGGCATGGAGGAACAGGTCTGGTTTCTCGGCGACGGCGAGATCGACGACCTTGTGCCACGCGTCGTAGATGTCCTGCTCGCGCTGGTTGAGGCCGTTGCCGTCGGTCCTCGGGTACTGTTGATGCCCCAGGTGGGTGTCGCTCGTATGGAAGATGCGCACCGCTGCAATCCCCTCCCGGGCAGGGCAAGGATTGCCCACCTAAGGGGCTTCCGAAAAGGTGAGCGAAAGCACTCGCCGGGGCTGTGGGCTGCCGTCAGTAGAATCCGGCATCGACCCTGACGACGGGCGCAGGCTTTGGCGCCGACGCCGCCACTTCGAGGATGCGGTCCTCGTACAGGTGCGCCTTCAAGGGCAGGGCGAAGGGCGCTCCCGGCGTCGTGACGAGCGCCTCGCCGGGCTCCATCATCTGGATCTCGGTCGCCACCTGAGACAGGTCCTGGCGGGCGCCTGACTTCACGCGGTCGCGGTCAGTCGGGTCGGCCAGGCCCAGGATGAACAAGGTGTTGAGTTGGCTGAGGAGCTCGTCGGAGAGCAGGCGCGGCTGCTGGGTGACGGCGCCGAGGCCCACCTTGAACTTGCGGCCCTCGCGGGCGATCTGGGCGAAGACGTTGGACGACCCGCCGCGGGCATTGAGGACCCGCTGCGCCTCCTCGAGGGTGACGCAGACGGGGGGCAGGGCGCGGAAGCGGGCCGGGTCGCGGGCAGCGTCGCGGTAGCGCTCGAGCAGGCTGCGGGCAAGGACGGCGGAGACGAGGAGCTCCTCGCTTGGGAAGAGTCCTGACGTGTCCACGAGGACGACGTGGCCGGCCTCCAGGTTGTTCAGGATGGCCTTCGTCGTGGAAAGGGCTGCGTCGGTGTGGATGACGGGCTGGCGCAGGATCGATTCGCAGCGCCTCTTCAGGACGTTCAGGGTGCCGGGGTGGAACTTGCCGCGTCCCAGGACGCCGTCCAGGGCCTCGACCTCCAGGGCATCCGTGCGGACGATCCAGTCCTTGCGGAACTTCTCCCAAAGGGCCCAGAGCGCCTCCTCCTGGGCGTCGGTGACGTGATAGACGTTCGCGAAGTCGGCCGGCGTGATCTCGGCGGCGGACATGGCAAGCTCGTGCACGCGTCCCACGAAGCCAAGGACCGGCCGGCTCGTGTACACGTGCAGCCGCTCCGTGCGGGGGTGGTGCAGGAGCCCCCGGTGCGGACGCCCGTCGGGGTGGGTGTTCGCGCCGCCGTCGGCGTACTCGCCGTGCGGGTCGAGGACGAGGAGCCCCACTTGGCCGGACTCCAGGAC
>JBHEMF010000250.1:0-2658 GCA_046352665.1 Thermoplasmatota archaeon | reverse complement strand
CGATCTTGTGCAGCGAGGAGGTGGCCAAGGAGTTGACGGGCACGCCCATCCACGTTGAGGCCTCGGAACGGGCCGGCAGCATCGCCAGCCTGCATGACCGCGACGACCTCACGACCATCCCCGGCGCCGTCGCCGCAGGCCGCGCCGCACTGCAGCAGGCCAAGGTGACACTCGACCAGGTGGACCTCTTCGAGGTGCACGACTGCTTCACGATCGCCGAGGCGGTCGCAACAGAGGACCTGGGGATCTTCACGCGCGGCTCCGGGCTGAAGGCCGCCGTGGACGGGGTGACACGCGTCGGCGGCAAGCGGCCCGTGAACGCCTCCGGCGGCCTCAAGGCCAAAGGGCATCCCGTCGGCGCAACCGGCGTCGGGCAGGTCGTGGAGGTCTGCGAGCAGCTCCTCGGCGAGGCCGGCGGCCGCCAGGTCGAGGGTGCTGCGCGCGGCCTCACGCACAACGTCGGCGCCACCGGCGGCACCGTGGTCGTGAACGTCCTCGCCCGGAGGCGGTGACGTGGTGCTCGGCCCCACGGCGCTTCAAGCCACCGATTGCTCCGATTTCACCGAGACGCAATCACGGATCGGTGCAATCGGTGCCACCGGTGAAATCGGTGGTTCCCGACCGATGGAGGAGGCGCTAAAATGACCGAAACCATTGCCCAGGCCGTGGCAGAGACCGCAGGGAACGACCACCTCGCCCCCCGCCCGGTCTTGAGCCTGAAGGAGCAGCGCGACCTCCTGCGCGACGGCAAGGTCGTCGGCTTCCACTGCCCCGCCTGCAAGACCGACCGGCTGAGCCCCATGACGCGCTGCCCCAAGTGCGGCGGCACCGACATCGTGCGGCGCGAGTTCTCGAAGACCGGGACGGTCGCCTCGTACACGATCCAGTCCGTCGCCTCCGAGCAGTTCCTGAACGAGACGCCGTTCGCCTTCGCCCTCATCCAGCTCGACGACGGCCCCCGCGTGTCAGGTTGGATCCCCTGGATCGCCAAGGCCAAGGACCTACCCATGGGCCAGAAGGTTGAGTACGTGCCGAGTTACAAGCCGGGGATGATGTTCGAGAAACGTTGAGATGGCGCGGACCCGCCGCGGCGGCGGGCTCGCTTGTCAGACGTCTTCCTACCCGAGCACGACCGCGGTGCCGTAGCAGAAGACCTCGGTGTTGCCCGGCATGATCTCCGAGCCGTCGAAGCGCATGCCCACGACGCCGTTGGCGCCGAGCCTCTGCGCCTCCGCCACCATGCGTTCCATCGCCTCGTGCCGCACCCGGTTGGCGAGCCGCGTGTACGTCACGACCTCGCCGCCGCCGATGTTGCGGAAGGCGGCCACGATCTTCGGCCGATGGCGCGCGTGCGGACGGTGACGCCGAAGACCGGGGCGATGTGGCGCACGATGCGCCGGCCGGGGACGTCGAACGTGGTCGAGACCGGGATGGGGGGCACGGAGGGCTGGACAGCTTCCATGCAGGCCCCCGGCAGGGCGTCATCAAAAAACGGTCGGGCGGAAAGGTTGGAAAGAGAGGGAAGAGGCGTATTGCTTGGTCCCGTTCAGGCTAAGCCTAGTAACGGGGGCCGCGCGGCGGGGCGTGCTTGGGGAAGCAGTCCCGACAATATACGGGGCGGCCCTCGGTGGGCTTGAAGGGGACTTGTGCCTCCTTCCCGCAGTCCGAGCAGACCGCCTTGTGCATTTCGCGGGGCGGGCCGCGGCCGAAACCGCCGCCTCCGCCGCCGCCACTTCGTCCGCCGGATCCTCGGTCGTCGTATCCCATTGTATTCATCTCGTTGGGCGGGCCTTTGAGGCCCACCTAGGCATGGCAGGATGGTCCAAGTATAACCGTCTGCTGCTTAAGGCGGAGGCTCCATCAGGAGTCACAACGCGCCGAGGACGGATTCCACCGTCTCGCGCACCTCGCCGGCCACGATGTAGGCGGCGCGCTTGCCGATGGGGTCGCCGGGGTCGCAGCCTACGGCGCAGATGGTCGGGTTGCCCTCGATGGCCTGCAGGAAGTCGAGTGCGCCCCGCACGCCGACGGTGACGAGGAGGCGGGGTGCGACGTGGTGGTAGCCTGCGCCGACAATGTTGTCCGTCTTGGCAAAGCCGCGCTCCACGATGCCGAGCGTCACGGCGAAGACGGCGTCGAGCCGCTCGGCGAGGCGGCGCACGAGGGCGAGCTCCTCGGGGCTGCCGATGCGGGCGCCCGCCACCACGACGCGGTCGGCGGTGGCGAGGCTCGGGGGCGGCGGCGGGCGGTGGCCCTCGACCTGCACGGGGGCGATGCGGCCGGCGTCGATGGCGAGGTCGTGCACGCGGACGGAGGCGCCGGGGTCCTCGAGCGGGGCGCGGAAGAGGCCGCGCTGGACACTCACGAACTGCGGCGGGACCTGCAGGGCGGTCACGACCTGGAACCTGCGGGAGGCGCCCGATTCATGGGTGACGACGGCGAGGCGTTCCGCGGTGTCGATGTCGATCCGGCTCGCCCCTGTGACGAACCCGACGCCGAGGCGGTTGGCGGCGTAGGCGGCGATCGCGTCGCCCGTGCGGCTCTGGAAGGCCAGGACCAGTTCCGGGCGGCGTTTGCGCACGACGGCTTCGAGGACCTTCGCGGTGTGGTGTCGCTCGGTCTCGAGGGAGCCGAACGCGTCAGCACCCGGCTGGGCGG
>JBHEMF010000249.1:0-2681 GCA_046352665.1 Thermoplasmatota archaeon | reverse complement strand
GAGCAGGTGTCGCCGTTGCCTGGCGGCCTTCTTCGCGACCTCGACGGCCTCCTCCTGGCCGATGACCTCGTCGATCAGGACCTTCGGCGTCTCGATGTCGGCCGTGGAGCGCACACCCTCCGCCTCGATCCAGGCGTGCGGGTCGGGCTTGGAGAGGCCGTGGCCGTTGGAGGGGGCTTTGGGTTGGCGGGCCGAGGCCTTCGCCGCGTTGACCCTGGGCTTGGCGGCCATCACTTGGCCTCCGCGACGGCAAGATGCGTGGCACGGCGCTTTGCCGTGACAAGGTACAGGACGCCCGCGATCGCCGTCACGCCGACGACGGCTCCGACCTGGGCCACGGCGCCGTTCGTGACCGTCAAGGCCTGCGGGATGGGAAGCGGCGGCGGAGCTCCGATGGGCGGGGGGACGATGCAGAGGCTGCTTGCGGCCGACGTGAGGACGGCGCCGTACTGCATGGCACCGTAGTCGTTCACGGCGAAGTAGAACAGGTCGCCGCCGCCGGGCTCCGCGTAGGACTGGATGCCGTCCTGGCTGTCGTCGAAGATGGAGGGCTTCTCCGTGTACGCGTCGAAGTTGTCGGGATCGACGCCGGTGCCGAGCTCCATGCGGGCCGCCGCGATGGGCGCGTTGCAGGAGTTGAAGGTCATGAAGATTTTCTTGAAGTCCTTGAGCGCGGGTGTCGCGGCCAGGGGATTCGTGGGATCGAGCGGCTGCGGGGGCGGCAGCTCGCCGGGCTTCGTCACGTTCTGCCACTCCATGTATTCCAGGATCGAGGTCTTCTCGGTCTCCGAGATGGACAGGGCGTTGACCCCAGCGTCGCGCACGGGCACGGATCCAGCCAGCCGGTGCAGTTCAGGACCCATGTCGACGCCCAGGCTGCTCCAGCCGCGTCCGTACCAGCCGAAGGCCGCCTCGACCCGCGCACCCGAGCCACCGACGTAGCGCGAGGTCACGAGGACCATGTAGCCCCTCGCGGTGGAAGCCAGCAGCGGATGGCCGCCGGAAAGCCCCGTAGATTCGACCACCGTGGAGTTGCCGGTCTGCGGGTCGATGCGCCAGATGTCGACGTCGCCGATGCGGGCACGGCTGCGCGCGTTGTAGCCCCTCTCGACGACGCAGGCCACGTACACGTTGCCGTCGAACTGCACCGGGTTGGAGGCGTCCATGCAGGGGCCGATGAGCTGCTTGTCGGTGAGGCGGCGCCACGCGTCGCTCGGCCCGACGTCGGTGAAGGCCGCGTCGATCCAGCCCGGCATGCCGGCAGCGGCCTTGCACGGGTCCGTGACGTTGCGGGCGTACTCGGTGCAGCGTTCGAACCAGACGGCTCCCACGCGCTCGGTGGTCGCGTTGCCATCGTCGATCGCAGATTTGCCTTCCTCGGTCTCATCGGCCGGCGGGCCGAAGGTCTGGTTCGCCATGGGAGGCGGCTGCACGAACGGTGGGATGTCGATCACGTTCAGCGCCGGGATCGGATTCATCGGCGTCCGGCCGGAGAACTGCGCGCCGCCGCCGTAGCCGTTCAGCACGGAACCCGGTTCGCGGGCGGTCCCGGCCTTGACGAGCCAGAGGTTGGAGCCGTAACCGGTCTCCGCGTTGCCGTTGTCGCGGCTGTAGAGGTAGCCGATGTAGATGCGGCCCTTCGAGTCCATGGTGCAGCTGGCCGACTCGCCGAGGCCCGGGGTGCCCAGGGGCGGCTGGTCCTGCCAAGTGATGCCCTGGTCGCTCGACGTGAAGGTCGTCTGGGCCTGGTTCGAGACGCGGGTGCGCGGTGTGACGCCTTGTCCCTTGACCGCGTCGCCGTGCAGGCTGCAGAAGGCCACCTCGCGCTCGTCGTTGCGGTTGACGGCGATCTGCGGATTGCCGAAGCGGTACGTCGTCGGCGCCGCCGTCGGGTCGTCAGGTGTGACACCGCTTCGCGAGTCATAGATGCGGAACGGGCACGTCCGGTAATCGTACCGGTCGCCAGCGGCGCCCGTGCCGTCCGTGCCAAACGGGGTGAGGGTCTTCGGGCAGCAGAACTGGATCGGCGTCGTCGGCCCGGACGGGCCTTGTCCCTGGTTGCAGACCGCTGGCCCGACGGCCTTCCCGTCCGCGTCCAGGATCTGAGGGACCGGAGCCTCGCCGGCGGCGATTCGGGAGCCAACGGGTGGCGGCGAGGCAGACGAGTCCGGCGGGCCAGCCGTGACCGCATCACCCTGGCTCGCGGGCAGCGGAGGCGCAACCGTCTGCCCAGTCCCTACCGCGGAGGGCGGCGCGGCCGGGGGGACTGGCGGGGGGTAATCGTCGGCGAAGGGGCTTGGAGATCCGCCTGGGTACGCCATCCGGTTGGCCGCCAGGCCCGGCAAAGCGTTGCCCAAGGCAGGCACGGCCAAGGCGAAGGCCAAAAGGGCCAGTGCCAAGGCCGTCAGCCGTCGTTCCATCGGACAAAGCAGCCAGGCCTTCGGGACTTAACCTTACCCGTCGCGTCCTAACAGTGAAGCCGTCCCTGGAGTGGAAGGCCCGGCTTTCGAACACGCGATGACGTGGCGACGGCGGGGGCGAGGCTGCCGTGCCCGCGCAATCAGGCTCAAATAGCGACATGCGCAATGGTTGGGCCGTGGCCGCTCCGAAAACGCCTGCGAAAACCCCCTCCAGCCCCTCCGGCCCCTCTGGCCCCGCTGGCCCCGCCGGCCCCTCCAGCC
>JBHEMF010000248.1:0-2689 GCA_046352665.1 Thermoplasmatota archaeon | reverse complement strand
GTACAAGGCTGCGCAATTCGTGGAGGACGTCGCTGACCCTGCCCGTCCCGGTCACCACCTCAAATTTCGTGGCAAGGGTTGGCGTCTCACGACCGACGCTTGACGATTGCCGGCCGCCCTGGAACTTCGCCTTGATGGTGACTGCGACGCGCGTGCCGGACTCCCGGTGCCAGCCCTCCTCCATCCCGGTCGCGAAGACCTCGGGGCGGTTCGCCTTCGTGTCGAGGCCCAATTCGAGGCGGACGGCGGGGTGGCCGACGCCGATCTTGGAAGCGACGACGGCGTGCCGACCCGTGGTGAGCTGGCCGTAGAGGACGACCGCGGAGATGCCGATGCCTTGCTGGCCGCGGCTCTGCCGGATGGCGTGGAAGCGGCTGCCGTAGAGGAGGCGGCCGAAGATGTTGGGCATCTGCGCCTTCACGATGCCGGGGCCGTTGTCCTCCACTTGCACCGTGAGTTCGTCGGGGTGGTCGGTCTTCAGCACCTGCACGTCGATCTCGGGGAGGGTGCCGGCCTCCTCGCAGGCGTCGATGGCGTTGTCCACGGCCTCCTTCACGGCGGTGACGAGGGCCTTCGTGGGCGAGTCGAAGCCGAGGATCTGCCGGTTGCGCTCGAAGAACTCCGCGACGGAGATCTCCTTCTGGGCCGCGGCGAGCGTGTCGGCCACGGTCGCCTTGGCGGGGCGGGGCGGACGGGCCTCAGGCCTGGCTGTCGCGGCCATCAGTGGCCCCTCCGCATCCATGGCATCCCGAGGGTTCCAGTGGAGGGGGGTTTCAAAGGGGTTTCCTTATGGTCGCTGAAACCAATGAGGCCGCCTCACTTCTTGCGGCGGACCATGAAGACGGTCGCAAAGGCGGTCCCCGCGACGGCGGCGCCCAGGGCGACGGCCGACGGAAGGTACGGGATGGCGGAGGCCTCGGAGGCGTGCGGGGTGGGCGGTGGGACGCCGAGGGCCGTGGCCGTCGCGGAGCAGTACGTGCCGTACTCGGTGCCGTCCATCATGGCGACCACGAGGTACTCGTAGGTCACGTTCCCGATCGCCCCTTCGTCCGTCCAGGACCCCGATGCGGCGCTGGACTGCGGGGAGACGGGGAACCAGTCGCCGCCGGCGGGGCGGAAGGCGACCTGGTAGCCCGTGACGCCCGCGGCGTCCACGGGTGTCCAGTGCAGGGTGACGCTGCCGTCGGCATCCGCGGTGGCGGTGAGGCCGGGCATGCAGGAGCGCTCTTCGGCAGCAGCGGGGGCAGCAAGGAAGACGGCGGCAAGGAGTGCGGCAAGCAGCCGGGGGGTTGCCATGCCTGCCTCTCTGCTTGGCGCGGGGCTTGGGGTTTCTGGGACAGCCTTGCTCGCCGTGAACGCGCGTTTTTTCTTGCGCAGCAGGCCGCGTCATTTCTTGCGCAGGAGGGCGGCCCCGGCCACGAAGCCGGCAACGGCAAGCACGGCAAGCCCGATCCCGCCCACGACGAGCCAGTTCGTGGACCCGGCGGTCTCCTCGTCGGGCGGGACCTCTCCGCCGGCGCCTGCGGCCTGGAGGATGATGGGACGGTCGGTCTCGGAGTCGGGGTTGCCTTCGCTCGTGGCGTGGACGGTGAGCCGTACCTTGACGCCGGGCTCGGCGTCGGCGGGGGCGCGCACCAGGAGCCGAGCCGAGCCGCTGGCGCCTGCGGCAAGGTCGCGGACGGTGCCGTTGCCCGGGGGGAAGACCGCCTGCCAGCCTTCGGGCAGGTCGCCCACGGAGAGGTCGATGGAATCCAGGACGTTGCCCAGGTTCTGCACGATGACGGAGGCGGCGCTTGCGTTGCCCACCGGGACCACGAGGGTCGGGGGCACCGTGAGGCCGACCTTGAACCGGGCCCCCACGGTGCCGTAGAGGTCGATGGGCTCCTGCGGCCGCTCGGCCAGGGTGAGGCGAACGTGGCCCGCGTCGCCCTCGACCACCCGGTCGGGCGCAGTGAGCGAGACCGTCACGTTCACGGCGCGCCCAGGCAGCAGGGTGAGGCTCGAGGCCGAAAGTGTGGCGCGCCAGCCTGCGGGCTCCGTCGCGATGGAGAGGTGGGCGACGCCCTGCTCGTTGCCCCGGTTCTCGACCGCGGCGCTGAACTGCACCGTCTGGCCGCCGCGGATGGCCAGGCTCGTGGGGCCGGCCGGCGAGAGCACGAGGAGCTCCCGGGACGTGACGGTGACGTCGATCCTGCTGGTGCCGTGGCCGCCCGACTCGAGCGTGTGGTTGAGCAGGACGGAGCGCTTGCCCGGTGGCTCCTGCGACGGGAGGACGATGCGCACCGACACCGTTGCGGTGCCGTCGGCGGGGACCGTGAAATTGCTTGGCGTGGCGCTCACGTACCAGCCGCCCGGGAACCAGGTCTCGAGGCTCGTCTTCTCGGGCCGGTTGCCGTCGTTGTGGTAAACGACGGAGACGGTCCGCGCCCCGCCGGGCGGCATGGTCTCCGCCAGGGGGTCGGCGCGGATGCCGTGCGCGACGGTATATACCATGACGCCGGAGCCGACACCGGTCGCGACGAAGTCGCCGGCGCTGGAGACGCCGAGGCCGACGGGAGGTGCGGCAGGAGTGTCGCGCCACATCTCTGTAAGGTTGCCGCCGTTCAGGGCCAGGCTGACCTGTGTCGCGGAGCGGATGGCAAGGAAGGTCCCGTCCGGCGTGAAGGCGAGTTGCCGCACGGCGTCGGGC
>JBHEMF010000247.1:0-2718 GCA_046352665.1 Thermoplasmatota archaeon | reverse complement strand
CGCTCACGCCGGGCCAACTGCTCGACCTGGCAGGCTCGTACACGGCGCGCATCGGCACGACGGTCAAGACGACGGACGGGGTGTCACTCGACGTCCCGTTCGTCTGGTCGTTCGACGTCGCCGACACGATGCCGGCGCCGCCGACCGTGACCCAGATGGTGCCGTCCGTCGTGACGCCGCGCAGCGGGTTCGTGTTGCCGCTCGTCTGTGGGCTCCAAGTGGTCCCTGTCGGGCTCGTGCGGATGGCGCCGGAGGTCCCCGACGCGACCCACTGCAGGTTGTCGGCGGCGACACCATAGAGGGTCGTGCTGGCCTGCGACGTCCACGTGACCGCGTCGGGGCTCGTGAGGATCGTGCCGCCGCCGACTGCGACCCAGAGCCCGTTGCGGTACCCGACCTCGTCCAGTTGCACGGACACGGGGCTCGTGGCCGCGGTCCAAGCGATGCCGTCCAGGCTCGTGCGGATCACACCCGAGGCCCCGACCGCGACCCACTTCGTGCCGTCCGAGGCGATGCCGTAGAGGTAGCCTGGGACGCCGCTCGTCTGCGCGGTCCAGGTGACGCCGTCGGGGCTCGTCCTGACGGTGCCGGACTGGCCGACCGCGATCCACTGCCCGCCGTTGTACGCCACGGCGCGCAGCCACGACGCCGTTCCGCTCGTCTGCGGCGTCCAGGCGATGCCGTTGGGGCTGGTGAACACCGTCCCGGACGCGCCGACCGCCACCCACTGCGAGGCACCGTAGGCGACACCGTACAGGGCCGGCGCGACGAACCCCGTCGGAGCGCCGGCGCGCTGCGTCCATACGATGCCGTCCGGGCTGGTGATGATGTTGCCGCCGACACCGACGGCCGTCCACAGGGAACCCGAGGCCGCGACGTCGTTCAGGCCGGCCGAGATGCCGCTCGCCTGCGGCGTCCACGCCACGGTGTCGGGGCTCGTGGCGACGGTGCCGGGCCAGCCGACGGCGACCCAGAACGAGGCGGTGCCAGCGACACTGGTGAGGCCGAGCGCCGTGCCTGGCCACTGGTCGGTCCAGGAGACGCCGCCGGCAGCGCGGGTGAGGATGAGGTCGTTGGCGACGGCCACCCATTTGGTGCCGCTTGCGGCGACGGCATTGATCACCTGGTTGCCCGCGGGGCTTGCCTCGGGTGCCCAAACGGTGCCCTCGTCACTGCCGCGCACCGCCCCTTGCCATCCGACGGCGACGAGTTCGTTGCCGTTGGCCGCCACGTCGTTCAACGGGTAGCCGTTGCTGCCGCTGTTCTGCGCCGTCCAGGTCCAGCCCGGGGCGCCAGGGCTCGTGAGGACGTTGGGGTTCACCCCGACACCGACGCCTCGCACCATGATCCATTGGCCGGGGTCGCGGGCGATGCTCACGAAATCGCCCGTCGGGCACGTCGCTGGGCCCGGGCAGAGCGCCGTCCAGGAGAGGCCGTTCACGCTTGAGAGGATGGCGCCCCCGTAGCCGACGGCGAGCCAGATGCCCGCGCCGAATTTCACGTCCTGCAGGTCGGACGTGGTGGGGCTCGGCTGCAGGGTCCACGTGATGGCGTCCGGGCTCGTGAGGATGATGCCGCCCGCACCTACTGCGACCCAGAGTCCGCCCGCGTAGCCGACGCCGTTCAGGTCCTTGGTGGGCGACCAATTGATGCCGTCCGGGCTCCTCGTGATGGTGCCGTTGTCGCCGACCGCGACGAAGAGGCCGGAGGCAGCACCGGCCGCAAGCGGGGCGAGGATCGCCGTCGCCACCGCAAGGGCTGCAAGCCGGGCACGAAGCGGTCCGATGGCCAAGCGATTGCACAAAAATGTCCTGCGATATATGGCTTTGCGCACCGGTCCAGGCGCCGCAAAGGGTTCCATGGCGTTCCGTTGTGGGCAACGCTGCATCGCTTTGGCGCCCCTCCTCCTGGTTCAAGCAGGCGGTGGCGGCGCGTTTGCGACGTAGGACGGCTCGCTCCGTTGCAGACCGAGGGCACCCGGCCGCCGCTCGCGCCGGAACGCGAACATCTGCCGGCCAAGCTGCGCCATGGCGGGCTCCTCCACGTTGTCCTGCACGTCCTCGAAGAGTGTTGCCTCGCAGAAGTTCACGTGGTTCCGGAGGAGCGGCAGCACCTGCAGGATGCTCGCGCGGAAGAACTGCGGGTCCATCATCGTGATGCGGAGCTGGTCCACGGCGTTCCGGAGCGCCTCCTCGATCATGTTGTAGCGGCCCTGCAGCGACCCTTCAGGTGTCGCCGGCACCACGTACCGCATCTCCTCCTCGAAGTGGCTCCCCAGCGCCTCGCTCCAATACTGCAGGAACGCCCGCGTGGCAAGGATGGCCTCCTTCGGCCCGGTGGCGACGGCCTTCTGCATCGCCTGGACGTGGAGCAGGATGTAGTGGTGGTCGCGCGACAGGTCGCGCAGGGCGGGGTGGCGGTCCAGTCTGCCTGCCTCCGCGGTCCCAGCGGCGCCGGGATATAAGGGAACGGATGGGCCGGGCCGCGTCCGCGAGCTTGCCCACTGAACACACTGAACGCACTGAAGAACGGATTCCTGTGCGCTCGGTCCACGCGGGACCATGGGCCCGGGCGGTGAACATTCTACGGTTCAGTGTCTTCAGTGCCTTCAGTGGGGAGACGTTCACGCCCATTCATCGTGGCCCACGTCCTTCTCCGCCTCGGCGCGCAGGAGGTCGCTGCGCGTCACGATGCCCACGAGCTTGCGCCGGTCGTGCG
>JBHEMF010000246.1:0-2728 GCA_046352665.1 Thermoplasmatota archaeon | reverse complement strand
CTCCACATCGGCAAGATCGACGCCCGCTACGTGAAGTCCGTGGACGACGAGTACCGCACGGGCGACTACATCCGCGCCAAGGTGATCGGCATGAAGGGCGGGCCGCAGCTTGCCACGGACCGGCCCGACTTCGGCGTCGTGCGCGCCTTCGGCCCTTCCGGCAACCAGCTCGTGCGCGACGGCAACCGCCTGAAGGACCCCGAGACGGGCCAGGTCTTCCACCGCAAGATGGCAAGCGACTACGGCTCCGGGCAGGTCTGACCCCGCAGCTTGCCCCCGTTCGAGGGTAGCGATAGGTTCCTGCAGTCCGACGACGGCGTCCACGGCAGCGCCCGAACCGTCCTGCATCGGTGACTCATTTGTCCGGGGCTCGGGCGGCCTGGGAAACCGGTGAGGCCAGTGAGTGCATGGAGGCTCCGTGAACCAAATTTGCATTCATTCCACTCACTGGACTCCTCCCAGACCGGCATTTCTTGAGGGCCAAGTCGTGCAAGTCGCCGTCGTCGGACGATTGTGGCCCTGCTGACTCTGCCGAATTTCACGAACTTGGTTTCGGCTGACTCGCTTGACGCCCGCAGACAAGGCAAAACTTCGTTCCAAGCCACAGGGCAGGGACGGGCACTTTCGCCGCGCCGCTCCGCTTAAATAACACCTCCAAGTCGGCCGGCTTGCATGCAACTCACCGTCCTCTCCAAGGCCGACAACGAGATGGAGATCGAGGTCCTGGGCGAGAACGAGACCCTCCTCAACCCCATCAAGCAGGCGCTCCTCGGGGACAAGGACGTCGATTTCGCCGAGTACATCATCGAGCACCCGAGCCTCTCCGTGCCGAAGATCTTCCTGCGCACGAAGGGCAAAGTGAAGCCCGAGGTCGTCCTGAAGCGCACCATCAAGGCCTTGATCGGCGAGTTCGACGCCTTCGAGACCGAGTTCGCGAACCAGCTCAAGAAGAAGTGAATCGAGACCAAGCGGCACGGAACGCACGGAAGCCACGGTGAGAGGAACGCATGGCCCCTGATGGTTCCGTGCCTTCCGCGGTTTCCGTGACTGGGCCGGAGGATCGACCGCAGCCTCCCCCCGACGAGCAGGCCCTCGGCCTCCGCTCCTACCTCACCTCGACGCCAGGCATCGGTGGCCGCCTGCGCGCCGAGCCGGAGGACTTCCGCGTGCTGGAGACCGGCGAGGGCCCCGCCCGCTTCGACGAGGGCGCCTTCGCGGCGGCGCGCATCGAGTTGCGCAACTGGGAGACGAACCGCTTCGCCGGCCAGGCCGCGCGCGTCGTCGGGATACCGCGGGAGCACGTGGCGTTCGCCGGCATGAAGGACAAGCGCGCCGTCACGGAGCAGTGGTTCACCTTCCGCGCCCCGGTGGCCGCGCTGTCGCGGCTCTCTGCCCTCGCCGACGTGCGTGTCCTGGAGTCGTACGCCACACGGAAGGCGCACTTCGCCGGCGCCCACGAAGGCAACCGCTTCGTCCTGCGGGTGCGGGAATCCACGGGCGACCGGGAGGCGGTGGCGGAGGCGGCGCGGACCATGCAGAAAGAAGGCGGTGTCCCGAATTTCTTCGGCCCGCAGCGCTTCGGCGGCCACTTCCGCGCCCTCACCCACCGCGTCGGCAAGGCCATGGTCGAGGGCGACCTGGAGGAGGCCGTCCGCCTCTACGTCGGCCACCCCATGGCGACGGAGCGGGACGAGGCCCAGGCGGCGCGGCGCGTGTACGACGATACGCGCGACCCCGCCGCGGCCGTGGCCCTTTTCCCCGAGCAGTTGGACCCCGAGCGCGAGATGCTGCGGCGCCTCGTGAAGCGCCCCGGCGACTGGCGGTACGCCCTCGCGGCGCACCCGCACAACATGCTGCAGCTCTTCGTGCACGCCCACCAGTCGTACGCCTTCAACGAGATCCTCTCCGCCCGTGTGGCGGCGGGGCTCGGCCTGAACCGCGCCCACCCCGGCGACCGCGTGATGGGCGTGGACGAGGACGGGACGCGGACCCACCTCGTCACTGCGCGCAACCAGCCGCGTGTGCAACGCGAGCTGGACCGCGGCCGCGCCACCCTCACGGCACCCCTCCCGGGCCTCGCGGTCCCCTTGGCCGAAGGGCACCCCGGCGAGGTCGAACGCGCCATCCTGGACGGGCTGGGTGTGGCGGCCCCCGACTTCCGCGTGCGGGAGCTCCCCGAGGTCGCCTCCGAGGGCCGTCGGCGCGGCATCCTGCAACCCGTCCGCGACTTGGCCGTCTCCTGGACCGACGGCGACCCGGTCTTCTCCTTCACCCTGGGCAAGGGCTCCTACGCCACCGTCGTGCTGCGCGAGTTCATGAAGGCCGGCCTCTCCGATTACTAGGCCGCGGCAGCAGGCCGTGGCCTTGCCGGCGCGACGGTCCAGGCTCCCTCCTGTTGCCGAGACAAATCCTTAATGCGGTGGCCTGAGTCAGGGAGTCCCATGGATGGCCCTTCCACCGACGACTTTGCCCAGCGGCAGGTCCGCTTCTACCGCATCCTCGCCCTCGCCGTAGCCGTCGGCGTGTTCATCTCGTTCCTGTTCGCCCTGGGAATGAAGAACGTCCCCTTCCAGGGCATCTTCGAGCAGGCCGCCCTGCAGCGCGGCCTCTTCCTCGCCTTCCAGTACCCGCACGCGATCCCCGGGGTCACCGTCACGAGCTTCCTGCGCAGCGCGATCAACGCGATCCGCAAGGCGAAGAACGGCGGCAAGGACGATCCGATTGGGAT
>JBHEMF010000245.1:0-2768 GCA_046352665.1 Thermoplasmatota archaeon | reverse complement strand
TGCTGGCACTCTTCGGACGGAGCTGGCGGGAGTGGGGCGAGGACAAAGCGCCGCGGCAGGCAGCGGCGCTTGCATACTATGCCCTGTTCGCCCTCGGCCCGCTCCTCCTCGTCGCCCTGTTCCTTGCCGGCCTCGTGTTCGGCGCGGACGCGGCAAGCCAGGCGTTGGGCAACGAGTTCGGCCGCCTGCTCGGCAAGGAGGGTGCCTCTGCCTTGCACGACCTCATGGCGGGTGCCACCCGGACAAGCAGTACCGCGTGGGGCATCGCGGTGGGCGGTGTGATGCTGGTGCTCGGCGCCGGCGGGGTGTTCGCCCAACTGCGCGAGAGCCTGAACATCATGTGGGAAGTGCAGGAGAAGACGCCGGAAGGCTGGAAGGAGAAGGTCGTGACGGCGGTGCGTCGCAACTTCCTTGGCTTCGCAGCCGTGCTTGGCGTAGGTTTTCTCCTCATCATGGGCCTCGCCGTGAACGCCGCGGTCGCGGCCGTCGCAAGCCACGCGCAGTCGGCCTTCGCGGGCCCCCCGATTCTCTGGCAGGCGCTGAGCGTCGTCCTCACGGTGCTCGTCCTCGCCGGCGCCTTCGCCCTCATGTTCAAGTTCCTGCCCAACGCCCGCGTCGCCTGGCCCGATGTCCTCTTCGGCGCATCCGTCACGGCGGTGCTGTTCGTCGTGGGCGAGGCCTTGATCGGCCTCTACCTCTCCCGCGCGGCGACGGCGACGCGCTACGGTGCCGCCGGCGCCGTGCTCGTGATCCTGCTCTGGCTCTACTACAGCTGCCTCATCCTGCTCTATGGCGCGGAGCTTACCCAAGTGTACTCCAACCTGCACGGCAGCCATATCCGTCCCACCAGGAAGTCGGAGTCCATTGCGCAGGGCATTGCCCAGAAGCAGGGCAGTCCCGGCGAGGAAGGGACGCGGGGTCGCATGAAGGAGAAGAAACGGAAGGAGCGCAAGGAACGCACGCCGTCGTGAGGTGGAGCACCTAGCGTGGCCGCTTGGCCTTAGGTCATGGCATGTTCCAAGTCCAGGCCGTGCTGCGATCCTGGTCCTGGGCCCAGCTTTGCAGGGCAATCAGCAAATCGCTAAGGTCCGACCAGCCTGGGCCAGGCACGTGGCCGCATCCGTCCATTGCGGTGCCCCGTCCGGGAACGGTCGTAAGTCGCGGACCGCAATCCGTCCAGTATTCGTTCGTTGCGGTCCCGTTGCTGCCGAGGTCGGCGATGTCGCGTGTGGTCCGGTCAAGGACCTTAGCCAAGTCGGCGGGCCCGAGGCGAGCCGAGGCGATGCCGAGCATCGAAAAACGCTTCCTGAGAAACGGGTCCGAGCGCAGCGAGGAACCCGTTTTCTCAGAGTTCAAACGTGATACCCTGCGCCAGCGGCAGGTCCTTCCCGTAGTTCACGGCCGTCGTCTGGCGGCGCATGTATTGCTTCCACGAGTCGCTGCCCGACTCGCGGCCGCCGCCGGTCTCCTTCTCGCCGCCGAAGGCGCCACCAATCTCGGCGCCCGACGTCCCCATGTTGACGTTGGCGATGCCGCAGTCGGAGCCGGAGGCGCTGAGGAACAGTTCCATCTCGCGCACGTCGTTCGTGAAGATGGCGGAGCTCAAGCCTTGCCGGACGCCGTTGTGCATGGCGAGGGCCTGGTCGAAGCGGTCGTACTCGAAGACGTAGAGGATGGGCGCGAACGTCTCCTCCTGCGCCAGCGGGAAGTCGCCTTTGGGAGCCTGCACGATGGTCGGCTGCACGTAGGTGGCGCCGAGCTCGGGCAACGCCTTTCCGCCCGCGAGCACCTTGCCGCCTTCGCGCTTGGCTTGGGCGACGGCGGCCTCGAACGTCTTCACCGTGCCCACGTCGATCAGGGGCCCCATCTGGTTGCGGCCGTCGAGCGGGTCGCCGACCTTCACCTGCGCGTAGGCCCTGAGGAGCCGCTCCGTGAAGGGCTTCGCGATGGAGCGGTGCAGGATGAGGCGGCGCGTCGAGGTGCAGCGCTGCCCCGCGGTGCCGACGGCGCCGAACGTGACGGCGCGGAGGGCGAGGTCGAGGTCTGCGGAGGGCGCCACGATGATGCCGTTGTTGCCGCCGAGCTCGAGGATGCTGCGGCCGAAGCGCTGCGCCACGGCGGCCCCGATCTGCTCGCCCATGCGGCAGGAGCCTGTGGCGGAGACGAGCGGGATGCGCCGGTCGGCGACCAGGAGCCCGCCGATGGGGTCGCGCCGGCCGACGACGAGCCCCGCCACACCGGCGTGGCCCGACTCCGCCGCGACCTCGTCCAGCGTGCGTTGCAAGGCAATGGCGGAGAGGGAGACCTTCTCGGAGGGTTTCCACAGCACCGTGTCGCCGCAGACGAGAGCGATCGCGGCGTTCCAGCCATAGACGGCCATTGGGAAGTTGAAGGCCGTGATGACGCCGACGACGCCGAGCGGGTGCCATTGCTCCATGAGGCGGTGGCTGGGCCGCTCCGACGGCATGGTCTTGCCGCCGATGGTGCGGCTGAGGCCCACGGCGTAGTCGCAGATGTCGATGATCTCCTGCACCTCGCCTTGGCCCTCGACGAGCGACTTGCCCATCTCGAGGCTGACAAGCCGGCCGAGCGCCTCCTTGTCCTTGCGGAGCCGGTCGCCCCAGCGGCGCACGAGTTCGCCACGTTGCGGTGCTGGCACCAGCCGCCAGTCGAGGAACGCTTTGTGCAGGGACTTCACGATGCGCTCGTAGTCGGCGGTGGGGATGCCGGCCGGAGGCGCGGCGACGAACGTGACGTCGCTCGTGCGC
>JBHEMF010000244.1:0-2815 GCA_046352665.1 Thermoplasmatota archaeon | reverse complement strand
GTCTAAAACCGGAGAGCGCACTGCGCGAGCCGCGGTCGATTCCCTCTGGCGTTGGCCTCCGAAATCCGTTATTACTGGCAAATGCAGAACTCCAAGAGGCTCGGCGCCGTCGCCGTCAGCGCCGCGCTCATCGCCGCCGCACTCGCCACTCCGGCCCTGGCCGACCGCGCCGAGAAGGTCGGCGACGAGTCCGGCGAGCGCGGACCGATCCGAGTGATCTTCGTGTGCACGGGCAACTCCGCGCGGAGCCAGATGGCCGAGGCGTTCGCGCGGCAGCATGGCCTCGAAGCGGAATCCGCGGGGACGATGCCGGCCGCCGAGGTCAGCAAGGGCGCCATCCTCGCCATGCGCGAGAAGGGCCTTGACATCTCCAGCCACAAGCCGAAGCGCGTGGATTTCAACCGGCTCGCGGACTTCGAGCAGATCGTCTGCATGGGCCCGGGTGTCGCAGCCACGAGCCCCGACCTGCACTTCCACGAGGACTGGGGCATCGATGACCCCGTGAACATGGACTTCGCCATCTACCGCCGTGTGCGCGACGAGATCGAGGCCAAGGTGCGTGCCCTTGCCATCGAGATCCGCGAATGGAGCTCCGCCCATTCCGATTACGAGGAAGCGTTCGTCGCGACGTGAAGCAGCCGACGGAGACGTCAGGAACCGTCGCCCAGCGCGACCTTGAGTCCTGCCACCGTCGTGACCGGTGTCTTGCAGGCAAAGCCCTCGCACACGAAGGCGCGAGCCGCACCGACCGGAGCCGTGTGTTGCGCGGTCCACGGTGCGACGTTCGCCAGTCCAGGCCGGACCGCAAGCACGACGCGTCGCGGATGAAACCCAGAGCCTGCGGCCGCCACCATGGCATCCGATAGCGCCCCCTCGCCCGCCACTACGACCTCCTGTGTCGGGCCAAAGCCCAAGTCCAGCGCCGACAGCATCATAGTGAACGCTTGCGGCTGCGCGGACAGCCCTGAAGCGAAGGCAGCGATGGTTCGGTCGGCCAAGCCGGTCCAGCGAGGATCGCCCGTCAGCAAGCCTAGCTTGTGCAACGCGTAGGCCGCAGCGGAATTGCAGGACGGCATCGCGCCGTCGTACGCTTCCTTGCGCCGCACACCCAGGTCCTCGCCGTCCGACGGAGACTGGAAGAAACCGCCGGCGGGGTCGGCGAGGCGTTTCTCGAGATGGGCCGCGACTTCGGCCGCCCAAGCCAGCCATTTGGGTTCGAAGGTCGAACCGTACAGTTCGACGAGTCCCCAAAGCAGGAAGGCGTGGTCGTCGAGGAAGGACACTTCGTCGGTCTTGCCCGCGTGGTACCGGTGGCGCAGGCGGCCGTCGGCTCGCCGCATCGTCTTGTGCAGGAACTCGGCGGCCCGAGTCGAGGCTTGCAGGTAGCGAGGCTCGCCAAGTGCGGCGCCGGCCTTCGCGAACGCCGCGATGGCCAGCCCGTTCCAATCGGTCAGGACCTTGTCATCCAGCGATGGGCGGACCCGCTTGGCCTGAACGGCCAGCAGCTTCGAGCAAGCCGCCGCAAGCCTTGGGTCCTCGGGGACTGCAAGATGCAGGACGTTCACCCCCGTCTTCTTGTGCGTCGCCTCGTCGTGCACGTTGCCTTCCGCGGTGACGCCGTACGCTTTGCAGAAGGCCTCCCCCTCCACCGGGCCGAGGGTCGCGACGATCTCGGTCTTGCTCCAGACGTAGAACTTGCCCTCGACGCCCTCCGAGTCCGCGTCCTCGGCGCAGCGGAAACCGCCGGCAGGGTCGGAAAGGTCCCGAAGCACGTAATCCAACGTCGAACGCACGATGGCTTCATGCCGCACGTCCGCCGTGGCCTGGAAGGCCTCCGTGTACGCCATCGCAAGCATCGCCTGGTCGTAGAGCATCTTCTCGAAATGCGGCCAGAGCCAATCCGCGTCGGTGCTGTAGCGGTGGAAGCCGCCGCCGAGGTGGTCGCGCAGGCCGCCTCGCGCCATCGCGTCTAGGGTCAAGGTCACCATCGCCAAGGTCTGCGGGTCCTTGTCGCGGCTCCACGAACGCAGCAGGAACATCACATGGCGCGGCGAAGGGAATTTCGGGGCTGCGCCAAAACCGCCACGCTTGGCATCGAAGCGCGCGGCCAAGGCATCGCGCCCCGCCTGAAGGGTCCGCAGCCCCAGACCGTCGGTGGCAGGGCTGGCCGGCGTCGCGTCAGGCTCATCGCCGTGGCCATGCGGCGTTCCCGACAAGTGCAGCAGCATGTGGTCGGCCTGCGCCTGAAGTTCTGAGCGCTTGTCCCGCCAGGCCTCGGCGATCCGCGCAACGAGGTCCAGCATCCCGATGCGGCCGTACCGCGATTCCTTGGGGAAGTACGTCCCGGCGAAGAACGGCTTCTTGTCCGGCGTCAAGAGGACCGTGAGCGGCCAGCCGCCGGAGCCGGTCATCATCTGGCACGCCGCCATGTAGACGTCGTCCACGTCGGGGCGTTCCTCGCGGTCGACCTTGACGCAGACGAACGCGTTGTTCATCCTCGCGGCGACGCCAGCGTCCTCGAAGGATTCGTGCGCCATGACGTGGCACCAGTGGCAGGTGGCGTAGCCGATGGAGAGGAAGACGGGCACGTCACGGCGGCGCGCCTCGGCGAACGCGGCCTCGCCCCACGGCCACCAATCCACGGGATTGTGCGCATGCTGCCGAAGGTATGGGCTGGACTCGCTGGCCAGTCGGTTGGGCTTGCGCGCCGTTGCCCCGGACACAGGCGGCCTACTTGGGCGGCGTTTGAGGCCGTTTCGGCGCGGGAGGAGTCCGGCTCTTGGGGCGTTGCGGCGGCGCGGGCGGTGGCGGCGTT
>JBHEMF010000243.1:0-2834 GCA_046352665.1 Thermoplasmatota archaeon | reverse complement strand
GTCGGGGCCGTCACCGTCTGGCAACAGAAATCTGCGGCGGACGAGGGTTCCGCCTGCCACACGCCGTCCTCCAACGGGTTCCTGCAGTCCGGCGACGGCGGCGTCCCCGTCGAGGGAACGGTCTGGACGTTTTGGAGAGACTTGGGATGGGCGGGCTTCGGCCGCCCCCAATCCTTCTTTAGGGCCAAGTTGGGCAAGGCGCCGTCGTCGTCGGACGGGCGTGGCCCTTTTGGAAGTCATTGCAGGCAACACGTTGTTCGGTGCAATCGGTGGAATCGGAGGTTCCAACGGCGAAACCCCACAGGCCAAAACCAAGTCGTTCGGCGTGCTCGGCGTGGTCGGCGGTTCCGTTTGCCGAAAATGAGCCTTGGGCGCCCAACAACAATTCCGTGGAATCCGTGCATTCCGTGGCTGGGCATGCCGCGGTCATCACGGCCCCCACCCCGGCGCCGGCCACTCCGGCGCCCAATTCTCCCACTCGTAGTACCATCGGTCGTCGTTCGGGTCCCAGTCGTCCCATGTCGGGATCCTCTCCAGCTTCCCGAGGTACTTGGGGGGGACGATGCCGGGGACGAGGAACGCCTTCTGCCGGTGCAGCTTGTACGGGTTGCGCAGCTCGAAGCCGAGCGTGCCGAGGATGGCGCGGGCGACGTACCACGTCGCTCTCGGGTTCCAGCCGTGCGCGATCTTCACGACGACACCGAGGCCGTCGGGGTAGTCTTCGTGCTCGATGGCGAGGCCGAGCAGACCGTCGGCGCCTTCCTTTGCCAAGACCTTGCCCTTGCAGGCCTTGATGATGGTGGAGTCGAGGCGGTTGAAGCCGCCCACGAGGTCGGGGTTCCGCATCATCGCCTCCCAGACCCAATCCTCGTCCTTGTTCCT
The DNA here is from genome assembly GCA_046352665.1 of Thermoplasmatota archaeon. Classification (GTDB taxonomy): domain Archaea; phylum Thermoplasmatota; class E2; order JACPAO01; family JAHFTW01; genus JAHFTW01. The sequence continues at coordinate 1,952 of JBHEMF010000243.1, read as the reverse complement.
GGCGAGGCTCGCGTAGAGCAAGGCAAGTTCGCCGACGGTGTTGGACGCGGTGGGAAGGCCGCAGCCGTCGCGGGCCACACGCAGCGGGTTCCATTCGGGCCCGAGGAAGCGCCGCACCTGGTCGAGGTACGCCTGGAACCAAGGGTGCTGCGGCAGGAGGTACCCGATACGCGGCCAGCCCTTCTCCTTGCAGCCGCGGATGAGGGCCGCGTGCTCGCCGGAGCAGGTGTGGTACCATCGGCGCGGGCGGCGCACCTGGCGGCCGAACTGCACGAGGGGAACGTCGAGGGGGGCCTGCATGAGGCCCCACTCCGTCGGCATGAGGATGCTCTGCGCCGCGGCGACGTGTTCCGTGTCGCCGTTGTGGCTGCTGCACGCGATGGCCTTCTGCTCCCACGTGAGGGGCTCGAGTTCCTCGGCGAAGACCTTCATGACGAGCGGCTTCATCATGGAGCGGCCGTAGCAGAGGACGTTGCCGCCGAAACTGTGGACGATCTTGCCGTGCGTCGCCCTCTTGCCTTTCCCGGAGGGGCCGGTGGCCCACGCGACGGCGCCGTGGATCGTCGTTTCCGACACTCCGTAGCGACGGTAATCGACGAGCGGTTCCCATTCGACGTCGCGGCCCGTCGGGATGCCCTTGACCTGCTCGCCTAGCGGGGAGGTGGGATACATCTCGCGCCCGGGGCCGGCCTGGAGGTGGGATTTGCGCGGCTGTCCATTCTTTGCGCCAGGACGAACCACCGATTGCTCCGATTTCACCAAACGACGCGAGCGGGTCGGTGCCATCCGTGAAACCGATGGTTTGGCGGGCATCAGAACTCCTTCACTTGTACGCCGGCCTTGCGGGCGCGCTCCGCCATCTTCCGGTCCGCCGTGACGAGGACGCCCCCTAGGCGTTGGGCAAGGCGCACGTACTCGGCATCGTAGAAAGGGAGGCCGCTGGCGATCTTCCACACGCCGTCGCCGTCCGCGGCGGTCGTCGGAACGAGTTGGATGTCCTCCATGGTCTCGACGTGGGTCTGCGCCAGGCGCTTGGCCTCGCTTTTGCCGCGTCCTTTCTGGATAACCCGTCCGACCTCGCTGAAGGCCAACATGGGGGCCCGAAGGTCGTCGCCGGCATGCTCGGCGCTCCACGCGCGGAACTCCAGCGAGCCGGGCTCGTCGGCCACCAGCTTGGCGATGACGCTGGCGTCGAGGATGTAGCGCAGGGCGCCGTCACTCATCGCGGATCTCGCGCAGGATCTCCAAGGTCGGGCGCACGGGCTTGAACCTCAGCCTCTCCAGACGCTTGAGCTTGGCCAGCACGCGGACGCGGCGCGCTTCGCGCTCCAGGGCCTCCTTGGCGATGTCGCCGGCATTGATGCCGGCCTCGGCGAGGGTCTTGGCGGTCTCATTCGGAATGCGCACGCTGACGACGCTCATCGCCTGAGACTAGTCCCTTGCCCTATATCTGCGTTTGCACCTCTGTAAACCTACTTGTAAACGCTGACTCACCCGCCGCCATCACGCCGCCGCTTCCTGCATGAGGCGCGGCGCCACCTTCTGCATGAACGCCTCCATGTTCCTGACGACGCGCTGGGAATCATGGTTGAAGAAGTCGAACCAGAGCATCAACCGGTCCTCGGGGTGAAACCGTTCGGCCAGTTGCTTGGCCACGTCGTCGGCGGTCGAGCCACTGAGGCCGGCGGCGCACACGAGGATCATCGGCTCCGACGAGAGGTCGATGTGCTTCTTGTCTTCGGTGGTATCGCAGGCGATCGACTTGTAACACAGCTCGGAGAGCTTGATGCGGACCTCAGCGGCCGCCACCCGATTGGGACCGTTGCCGACGACCGCCCAGTGGCGCCGCGTCGGCGCGTACAGGTGGGCGGCCTGGGCCAGCTCCTCGCGCCGGGCGAGCACCTGCTCCATGGCGTCGGGCAGGCGCTGCAGCCCCGTCAACAGGTCCGAGC
>JBHEMF010000242.1:0-2837 GCA_046352665.1 Thermoplasmatota archaeon | reverse complement strand
ACCTTGTACTGTCGTGCGCGAGCCGACGGGAAACCCCATCGCTGTCCACCACTCCCTTCCCCGCGTCCAGGTCGCGTCTGCCTGGGTGCGTCATCGGCCATCGTGCCGCCTTTTCCCGACGGATTGGGGTTCGCCCCTCGTCTTCACTTGCCTCTCCGAGACCGGAGTCCCATGGCGGTTTCCCGCTACTGCCCCCACGGCAACCTGCGCCTGACGTGCGCCCAATGCCAAGCGGACGCTGTCAAGGAAGCGGAGGGCCGCGCGGCGCAGAACCGTGCCCGCGGTGAGTCGAACGCCTTGGGCCACATCGAGGGCGCCGAGCTTCCTTACCCCTGGCAGCGCAGCGCCTTCGAGGCGTGGCAGACCGGGGGGAAGACCGGCCTTGTGGCGCTCTCCCTGGGTCTGCCGATGGGCGACCTGCCTTACGCCGTGATGGCGGGGCTGGTCAACGAGAACCCGGCGACGAACGTCCTGGTCGCGTGCCACCCTTCCGAGGCGGAGGAGATCCGGTCCACCCTGCGCGAGCGCTTCCACCTTGCCCCGGCGACCTTGGTCGACCACCATTTCCTTGAGCCGCGCAACGACGGGAGCCTCGTCGTCGCCGACCTGCAGGAGCTCGAGACGGTGCCCCTGGCGACGTGGGGCCGCTTCGCCAGCACGGGGCTCTTGGTCCTCCTGGATGCCGATGGCGTGAGCCAAGCCCTCGGGGAGGCCTTGTTGGAGTCCCCCTTCCGCCACCGGTTCTCCCTTTCGCGCCAACCCAGTGCCATCGACCTGTTGTCCACCCGCCCATGGAGCCGTGCCTTCGGTCCTCTTCTCTACCGGAGCACGGAGGACCAGGCGCGCGACTGGGGCATCCTCCCTCGCATCCAGTACCGTCTGCATGTCGAGATGCTAAGGCCAGAAGCGCGGAGGGACTCGGGCCTGCACGCCGAGCGTGAGCGAGGATTCCGCGACGCCCGCTTCGGCGGCCCGCAGGGCCCGTGGGAGCCGACGGACATCCCCACCAGGTTGCCGCACGTCGAGGCCGGTCCCTTCTTCCGCAGCCGCGCCCGCGACGTCGCCACGCGCCGGGCCAAAGAGACCCCCGGCCTGCTCGTCATGACCGAGGGCGTCCCCATCCCCGGCGCTGCCGCCACCATCCGGCTCGCGGACCTGCCGGACAAGCACGCCGAGGGCGAGCATCCTGCGGGTTGGCTCCTGGCCACGCCCAATGCGGATGCCAAAAGCATCCTGCGCATCGCCACGGTGGCCTTCAAGACCTTGGGCAAACCGGGGGCCGTCGAGGACGCCGTCGTCCTGCCCGTCCCCGTCGACCTGTGCCGCGTCCCCCCCTGGAACGACAAATGGCGCATGGCGGCCACCCAGATCGATCGCGTCGTCGCCGGTCTGCTGCTGGCCGAGAAGCCAGGCGAGGCGATGAGCCCCGAGGACCTGGAGTCCCTCGTCGGCGTGGCCCTTGCCCTGCGCGGCATCCCCGCCGACGAGCTCTATCGCCTCACGCCCATCGTCGCCGAGGCGGCGCAGCGCTCGCACGCCGGCGAGCAGATCCCGCCCGAGCGCATCCGGCAGGCCGCCCGCGCCGTGGGGGGACTGGCGGCCTCTCTCCTGGTGGCCGCCGAGAGCGGGCCCCTTCACCTCTTGCGCTTGGCGCATCCGCGCTTCACGCCCGTGGCGCCCGACCTGCCGCACCCTTCCCTCTACGATGCGCGCCGGCATGCTTGGCGTGGCCGGGCGTTCGCCGCCCTGGCCAACGCCGTCAAGTCCGACCTCGTCACTGCTTGGGGACGCTACCCGGAGTTGCGCTTCGTGTTCCCCAGCTCCGCCTTGCTGGAGGCGGCCACGGCGTACTGCGCGCGGCACAAGCTCAAGGGACCTCTGGATGAGGCGAAGCTGCACAAGATCGCGGACAAGACGCGCATCCCTGCGGGGGACCGCGCCGGGGCGATGAGCGTCCTACAGGAGTGGAACAGCGCCCTCGGCCTGGCCGAAGGCCACGAGCGCGACTTCCTGGCGGACATGCACGCCCGCCAGCCCGAGCGCGAGCGCCGCCGCGAAGGCATGGCCCTTCCTAGCCTGCGCTTGGTCGACCGCAACGCCGACACGCTGACGCTCGAGGCGACCGAAGGGCGGTTCCCCCCCACCAACATGGCGCCCGGCTCCGAGGTGGGGTTGGTCGAGCAAGGCGAGCGCGCCGAGCTGTGCCGCGGCCTGGTGTCGCGCATCTCGAGCCGCCGCATCACCATCGAGTTCCCTGGGGGGGCACCGCGCCACCACTTGCCGCGCGACCTGACCGTGAACCTGCTTTTCGACGCCAAGGTGTTCGAGGCCTACCACAGCGCCGTCTACGGGGCCATCCGCGCGCTCGGCGCGACCGTCCCGGTCGACGACGGACCTGACGGCCTGCTGCGGGCCGCCCTCCTGGGGGAGACCGACCCGCCCGCCGACCAGGAGCAGGGTCTGGAGGGCGACGAGGAGCTCACCGCCAGCCAACGCGAAGCGATCAACACGGTCCTGTCGGGTGGGAGGGTCCGCCTTGTCCACGGCCCCCCTGGCACTGGCAAGACGCACACGCTCGTACACCTCGCGATGGCCTTGGCGAAGGCCGGCCACTCCGTCCTCGTCACCGCGGATTCCAACGCCGCCGTCGACAACCTCGTGGTGGGCCTGCGCCGCAACGGGGCGCTCGCCGTCCGGGTGGGGCATGCGCCCAATATCCGTGACGAGGCCGCCGAGGCCGCCCGCATCGACCCCATGGACGCCCCCCTCTTCGTGCGCTGGGCCGCCGAGCAGGGCATCGTGGTGGCGACGACGAACTACGGCGCCTTCCGCTACAT
>JBHEMF010000241.1:0-2848 GCA_046352665.1 Thermoplasmatota archaeon | reverse complement strand
GTCGTGGACGGCGTGACCACGCTCGACCTCGTGAGCGTCGAGGAGGGTCAGTAGATGAACCAGGTCCGTCCCCTCGCCGCGGCCGCGCTGCTCGCCGCGCACGATCGTCCCGGCCACCGAGTAGGGCCGGCCGAGGAGGGCCTGCGCGGTGTCGAGGTCACCCTCGCGCAACGCCTGCCGGATGCGGGTCGAGCTCACGACGGCGCCGCCGAGCGCGATCGGCTCGCCGTCTGCGCGAGCTTCCACCGGACCGAGGATGGCGAAATCGACCAATGCCGGAGGGTTGTACCACCGTGGCAGGCCGCCTTCCCGCCGCCCGGCACGACACAGGTCCTCACCGTGCACCAGTACGAGATGCGCGACAACCACTCCGTCCGCCTGGACAAGGCCAAGTTCACGGACTCCTCCCGCAACGAGTACATCGAGTACCAGGGCTACCTGTACCCGGTCGGGCAGACGCCGCTGCAGGGTGCCGTCCCCACGAGCGGCGCACAGTACGACCCCGCCCGCAACCAGGTCTCGTCGCCCACGACGAAATTCGAGTCGAGCCTCTACGCCCGCGCCTTCGGCAACACCGTCCTGCCCGGCAGCAAGAACGCCAACGGCCAGGACGTCGGCAAGGCTTCCGGCGACGGCCTGTCGCACTGGCGCACCATCGCAGAGACGACCACGAACCAGACCCTGAACGACCAGGCGCACACGCCCGTCAAGGCGCGCGGCGTCGTCCTCCTGCAGTACTACACGGGCGTGACCGTGAACGGCACGCTCGTGGACGACGCGGGCGCCCCGATGGCGGGCTTCACGGTCGCCTTCCGCGACGGCAACGGCGCCGCCCACGGCAAGGCCATCACGGACTCCGCGGGCCACTTCACGGTCCTTGCACCCTTCAGCCAGGGCGGCGACCTCAAGCTCGAGGTGCTGGGCTCGGCCAACGGTGTGCTGTACTCGGACAACCGGACGGACTTCCAGTTCAGCCTCGACCAGGCCCGCAGCGGCGGCTCCGCCGGACCCTTCACGGTGCACGTGCCGCGCGGCAACCTCGCCGGCCTCGTGTACGAGGAGAAGAACGGCAACTCGACCTACGAGCCCGGCGCCGACGCCCCGCTCGCGGGCGCCACCGTCGCGATGAGCGGCGGCCACTACTCCAACACCACCGCCGACGGCACCTTCCACATCGACGGCATGCAGGTCGGCGACTACTCGGTCGTGGCGAGCCACTGGCCGGAGTACGCAAACAGCACCGCGAAGACCGTGAGCGTCACCGCGGGCGGCACGGCCAACGTGCAGATCGGCCTCACGCTGCGGCCGGCAACGGTCCACGCCAAGTTCGAGGACGCAGCCGGCGCCGGCGTGCCGAACGTCCCGCTGGAGTTCCGCAACACGGCCACAGGCGCCTCGCAGCGGCAGGAAGGCAACGCCACGGGCATCGCCACCACCACCCTCGCCCCCGGCACGTGGGCCGTCACGGTGGACTACAACGTCACGACCGCCGCCGGCAACGACACGGCGCCTGTCACGACGCACTACGTCGGCCACGCCACGGTCGAGGTCAGGAAAGGCGAAGGCGAGAAGTCCGTCACCGTGAAGCAGGACTCGTAGTCCCTCCCTTCAGCGCAGCGACGAGCCCACTTCGCCGCCGGGGATGGGCTGCCGGTTGGCGAAGCCGCCTTGCAGCGTGTGCCAGAACCGGATGGAGGGTTCGCCGTGCTTCCAGCAGAGGCTCACGTACTCCTCGCCGATGCGGCCGCGGAAATCGACCAGGCCCTGGTCGAGGTCCTTCACGTCGCAGCCCAGGGCCTGGAATCGCAGCGACAGTGCCGCCATCTCGTCCATGAGCTCCTCGCGCCGCTTCGCGAACCCCGCCGCCTCCGCATGGTTGGGGTGGCTGGGCTTCGTTACGTCGTCGCCATAGACGATCTGCAGGTCGTCCACCTGCGCCTCGACGTCGCGCAGCTCGGACAGCGTGCGACGGCCCTCCTCCACCATCTCGCGGACCTTCGGCAGGGCCGCGTTGGCTTCGGGGAGGGTCCAGACTCGCACTGCGTCACGAGCAGGGAAGATGTTCTTGAGGATTGTCGGTGGTCGTTTTGGTGACGCCCGCGTGTGGGAGACCCGGGATTTGAGGATGGGCAGGAGATTTGCGAGTCCGTGTTTGTTGTTCGCGGCTTTACGCAAAGGAACCACCGATTGCACCGATTGCACCGAAACGACGCGAGCCTGCGACGTCCAAGGCAGGGCTACAATGTTTCGACGGCTGCGTCTTGCGAGTTGGCCCTCAATGGCGGCCTGGGAGGACCGTGAGTCCAGCGAGTGGCACGAAAAGCAAATTTCGTGGTTCCGCTCAGCCGTCTCACTGTTTTCCCAGGCCGCCCGAGGCCAGATTCACCAAATGCAGGACGGTTCGGTCGAGAAGTGGACGCCGTCGTCGGACTGCAGGAACCCGTTGCTACTCATCGAGTAGCAGCTTGAACCTCCGTCGGGGGAATTGAGGAGCGGTTGGCGAGGTGCAATGCGAAAAGCAGTAACGACGGAACCGTCGTTTCCTGGTTTCCAGTCTTCCCGGTTTCCCAAGCCTCCCACACGGTAGGAACGAGTCCAATCGCAAATCCTCAAACATCCTCACATCCCGGGCCTCCCAAACGCAGCTGCACTCACCAGTCGCAGCCTAAGGGTGCGATCCTACTGCCGCGTCACGATCGTGAGGATGTCCGCATCCTTCAATTTGTGGTCGATGCCTACGACCTGCCCCGGGAATTTCGCGGACTTGCCCCAGACGTTGGCGAAGCGGAACTTGCGCCGGAACTCGCGGTGCAGGATGTCGCAGACCTGCCCGACGTCCGTGTCAGAC
>JBHEMF010000240.1:0-2855 GCA_046352665.1 Thermoplasmatota archaeon | reverse complement strand
CCGTACGGAGGACCTCGACGAGCTTCGGGAGGTCCTTGGTGTTCTTCGCTTCGACCGCGACCGTGACGACGGGTTCTGAAACGTGCTTGATGGACTCGAACGCTTCCATCTCTTCGAGCGTGGAGACGGTGCTGCCCGCGAGGGCCTCGCGCACTCCCTGCACGGCGGCGATGTTGCCCGCGACGACGGCGTCGATCGGGATGCGGTCCGCGCCCACCATGAGGCCGACCTGCTGCGTGCGGCCCTTCCCGGCCTGCCCGATGACGTAGACGTCCTGTCCCTTCTCGACGCGGCCCGAGAAGATGCGCCCGAAGGCGATCTCGCCAGCGTGCGGGTCGATGATGATCTTCGTCACCATGAACGCGACGATGCCCTTCGGGTCGGCCTCGCGCATCGACTTGCCGGCTGGCGGTCCTGGTCGCCGTGCCAGATGTGGCGGATGCGGTACTCCTGGGCGACCTTCGGGCTCGGGATGCGGTCGGCCACGGTGTCGAGCACGACGGAGGCGACGGGCGCGATCTTCGCGAGATCCTTCTGCGTGTCGTTCTTGCAGTGGTTGTACACGTCCTTGAAGGAGACGCCGGACTTCTTCATGAACGGCGCCGAGATGCCCCACTTGTGGTAGGCCGAGCCGAACATGACGGAGCCGTCCTCGATGCGGACACCCCACTTGCCGCGGAACTCCTCGGGCAGGTTGCGGTTGATGAGCTCGTTCACCTTGTTGATGATCTTCACGAAGCGCGCCTGCATCTCCTCGGGCGTGACCTTGAGCTCGTTCACGAGGCGGTCCACCTTGTTGATGAACAGCGTCGGGCGGACCTTCTCGCGGAGTGCCTGCCGCACGACGGTCTCCGTCTGGGGCATGGGGCCCTCCACGGCGCAGACCAGGATGATGCAGCCGTCCACGGCGCGCATGGCGCGCGTGACGTCGCCGCCGAAGTCCACGTGGCCGGGCGTGTCGATGAGGTTGATGAGGTAGTCCTTGTCGTTGAAGTGGTGCACCATCGAGGCGCACGCCGCGTTGATGGTGATGCCGCGCGCCTGCTCCTCGGGGTCGAAGTCGAGGGCGCGCTGCTGGCCCGCCAATTCCTGCGAGATCATGCCGGCGCCGGCCAGCAGGTTGTCCGAGAAGGTCGTCTTGCCGTGGTCGATGTGGGCCGCGATGGCGATGTTGCGGATGTTCTCGAGGTTGGACATGACCGTCACAGCCTTGGCGATGTTGTCTTCCTTTCGTCCCATGCGGCACCTCGTTTCTGCCGCCCCCTGGGGATCCCAGTGGCAGCGAGTGGTGGCGGGCACCTGTCCGGGGATATAAGCGTGGGGGATGTGGAATGTCAGTTGGCACGGCGCGAAGGGTGGGGCGGGGGGCGGCGAGGGACAGATTGGCTGGGGAAGCGGATGACTGGTATGCTCGACGGCTCCATGGCGTTCCAGACGGCTTCATTGTCGGGGAGACGGGTGAACGGGCCGAAAGCTCCATCCATCCCTTCCAAAGGAAGGTCGCCACACACGTCGTGGAGCCAACGGGCATACGGGCGGGCTGCTGCGAGCGGAATTCAAGTCTCGTAACACGCCGCGCACGGGGTTCCTGCAGTCCGACGACGGCGTCGGCGCCCACGACCGAACGCACGACACGAACGGGAAAGGGATTCGACAGCCACGCGGGGCGAGCCGACGCCGGATCGAGTGATGGAGGCGATCCGAGGCGCAGCGAGCGCGAGGCCAGGGCCGGGCGATCGGCACTTCGGCCCATGCCCGCTGGCGCCCGGCCGTTTCCGTGGTCCGCACCGTTATCTTCCGTCGCACGCCAATCTTGCAAACGGTGCAGGCACGCGACGCGCCGCAGCCGCTCTCTGGCATCTGCAGCCATGGCTGGGGTAGCCTGTGACGGAAACGACAGATGGCGCGGCCCGACGTGGCCGCCTTGCCGCCAAGGTCGATCGCGCCGTGGACCGCGTCGCAGCGCCCGTCCTTGGCAGCCTCGAGGGCGCGGCAGAAAGTGCCGAGCGTTACGACTTGCGTGCCTCGACCCACGACGCAATCGGCCATGGCGCCCGCCTGGCGCGCGCCGTGCGTCCCGTCCGGCCCAGTGCACCTGGCGCAAGGGGCGCGAGCAAGCGCCGGCGGGCCTCGAGCCGTTCCAAGCCGGCGCGCCGCCTCCACGCAGCAGCCGACGCCGCCTTCGACACGCTCCACTCCGCAAGCGCGGGGGCAGCCGCCTTGGTGGCCGGCACGAAGGAGAAGGTCGATGCCGTGGCGGAGTCGGCGCAGCGCGCCACCGAGGCGCCTCCCGTCCTGGCCCGCGACGTGCGGCAGGCGTTCACGGCTTGGGTGGGCGGCTTGGCGGCGGGCGTCGGCCTCATGGCCGGCGGCGCCTTCCTTGGCGTCCTCTTCGTCGCGGTCTTCACGGTCGGCCTCGTCGTCGGCCTCGACATGCTCCTTGGCGCCCCGTGGGGCGCCTTCGCGGTGGCCGGCGCGTACCTTGCCGGAGCCGTCGCGTGCTTCCTTGCCGCCAACGCGAAGAGACGCAGAGCGCAACGGGAGGCCGCCCAGCACATCGCGCACGCCAAAGGGGAGGTGCGCCGTGTCACGCGGCCCATCCGCCGGGCGTTCTCGGCAAACAGGTGAACCCATGGACCAGGACTACACGACGAAGCAAGGAAGCAAGAACGCCAAGACCGGCCGGCCCGCGCGGCCCGCGCGCGGCTCCGCCGACGCCGTCCGGGACGAGATGCGTCGCAAGGTGGGCGCCAAGGTGGCCGCCGTGGCTGGTGTGGTGGAGGGCTTCAACGAGCAGATGGAGGAGAACGACGTGCCGGGGGCGACCCGCAAGGCCATCGAGCAGACTGGCGAGA
>JBHEMF010000239.1:0-2924 GCA_046352665.1 Thermoplasmatota archaeon | reverse complement strand
GTCCAGTTGCCGCCGAAGCTTGGCCTCGGGTGACGCAACCCGGGAGGCGATCCACGCGGCGGGAACCCCAGCCAGCCCGGCCACGACTGCTAAAATGACCACGAGTACCGCCGGCCGAAGCCCCCTGCGGCCTCCGAGGCGGATTCCCGTCTAGGTCGTGCACAAAGCTTGTCCGCTGCCGACCGAGGCCGATGTCAGCTACCGAACGGACGCGTCTCGGTTTGTGGAGCGGCCGCTGGGGCGGTGGTTTCTCGGATCCCTTCCCGGACGCGCACCGCCATGCCATGCCGGAAGTCCGCCATCTCCTCGGCGTTGAGGAGGACGTGGCCGACGGCGACGAGCTGGTCCGACTCGTCCACGACGAGGCACTCGTCGTAGGGGCGCAAGGCGGGGTCCGCGGACTGCACGAACTGGGCGAAGACGGACTTGCCGGCGCGGTTGAAGGGTACGGAGTCCGCCGCGACGACGACGCGGTTGGCTGGCGCCGGGATGGCCTTGCGCAGGATCTCCGCACCGGCGGGCTTGAGGGTGAAGAATCCGTCGTGGGCGCGCAGGCTGAGGACGTGCTCGCCGTCGAGGTGCACGGTGCGGAGCTTCCCCGTCTTGGGGCTCGCCTCCATGCGGAGGTCGCCAGCCGTGAGGGCCGCCCCTGCGCCGGCTCCGAACTGCCAATCCGCCGTGCGCACGACCTGCATGCGCAAGCGCTCGACCGTGCCGAGGCGGCCGCCGGGGCCCGGGATGGCAGGGACGAACTCGTGGGCCGCGATGAAGTGGTCCTTCGTCTCGCCCACCCAGCCCATGTGGCCGCGGTCGAGACCCTCCAGGCGGGGCAGCACTGACTGCGCGAAGGGGTAGGCCTCGTCGAGGCCGACGGGGACCGGGCCGAACGGGGAGATGACGGCGTGGTCCATGGCGGGGTCGAGGCTCCCCAGCCGGGCGCCGTACGGCTTCGTGTCCGGCTCCCGGTGCATGCCGAGCTCCAGGCGCAACTCGCCCGCCTTCGCCCAGTCGGAGCCGACGAGGATCTCGGTCGGCTCCCCTTGCGGCACGACACGGGACTGCAGCCGCTCCCGGATGCGGTGGAAGATGGGGCGGCGGTGCGTGAGATGCCCTGTGTAGCGCAGGGCCCGCGTGTGGCTCGCCGGCTCCCGCTCCTCGAGCCAGCGCTGGTAGATCGGGTCCCCCAGCTTCTTCGTGGCGGCGGCGAGGAACGGATGGCAGGCCGCGCGCTGCTCCACGAGTTCCCACAGCGACCCCTCGCGCAGAGCCACGCGGATGCGGCGCATGTCGGCGAAGGAGACGTGCAGGTTGTGCTCCGCGAGAGCCCGTTCCCGCTCCTTGGCGGGGAGCGACTTGAGCCCGGCGGCGCCGTACTTGGCGCAGGGCGGGCAGTTGCAGGGGACCTCTGCCATCTCGGAGAGGTGCCGCGTGCCGTCGTCGAACATCATGCGGCCGTCCTTGGCGTACTTCGCGTAGCTGGAGGAGTCGAACAGGTCGCAGCCGAGCGCGACGGCGAGCGGGAAGACGAGCGGATGGCCGGCGCCGAAGAGGTGCACGGGGCGGTCCTTGCGCAGCCCTGCCTGGGACCAGAGGATCATCTCGGCAAGCTCCGGGTAGCGCTGCTGCTCCATGACCGGCACCACACCGCCGATCGTGTGGTAGTCCACGTCCAGGTCCCGGTACGCCTCCGCGCAGACCTTGCGCAGGTCGAGGTGCACGCCGCCCTGCACGGTGGCATTGAGGAGCGACCGACCCTTCTTCGCCACCGACGCCGTCGTCCGCTCCACCGTCGTGCGCACCGCGGCCTCGGCGGCGGCGCGGTCCATTTCGGGTGTCACGAAGAGGTCCAGGCAGGTCGCGACATCGACGCCGATCTTCGACTGGAACTCCACGATCTCCTCGGCTCCCACCTCGACGTCGCCGTACACGTACATCTGGAACGTCCCGGAATCCGTCATGAGGGCGCCGTCCCAGTCGAGGAGGTTGTGCACGCCGGCGCCCAGCGCCGCCTCGCGCAGCGCCTGGTGCTTGTGCAGCACGTACGAGTTGGTGATGAGCATCTCGGCGCCGAAGAGCGACCGCATCTCGCGAGGTGAGATGAGGGCCACGTTCGGGTTCACGACGGGCATGAGGGTCGGCGTCGTCACGGCGCCGTGCGGTGTGGTGAACCGCCCCAGCCGGCCGGCGGCGGCGCGGCCCAGGATCTCGAAGGGCACGGCCGCGCCGACGGGGGGTTTCCGTTTGAGGGCACCGGTGGGATGCCTGTGCGGACATCACGTGCGGGAGGCCTGGGATCGTAGGATTGACATGGATTTGGGATTGGCCTTTGCCTGGCGGTCCTGTCTGGGTTCGGCACGGGATCCACGGATTGCACGGATCGCGAGTGGGCCAACGTGGCAACCACGACGTGTTCGAAACGACCGAAGGGTTCCTGCAGTCCGACGACGGCGTCCGCGTCGGCGACCGAACCCGCCACCTCGTTTTTTGCAACCGGCGCAATCGTGTCCGGCTCGGCACCGGCGAAGCGACGTTCCAGTCTTCCTCGTTTCCCCATGCCTCCCACACTCCGTCATTGCAAATCCTCCTCCATCCTCGAATCCCAGCCCTCCCGCGCGCGGAGGGGCCGTCAATTCTCCCGCTCTCCCCCACGCCAACCGCTAAGTAGTCGCCCAACAAAGCGGAGCGACAGGGATGACTCCCACCGCCCCGCTCGGCATGGTCGCACCGCGCCCTGTGCTCCCGTCGGCGGCCGGCGTGTCGCGCCGCTGGTCCCCTTCCGAGGTCGAGCGCGAGGCGCGGCGCTATGCGGACGCGCTCGGCTATATGGTCGAATGGGATTCGGTGTCGCGGCTCGACGACGAGATGCTGGTCAACGGCATCGCCCAGATCGCGCCGCTCGACGTCGGCTCCAAGCAGGCCCTGCT